>CAZEIB010000016.1:6014-6523 GCA_964511785.1 uncultured Oscillospiraceae bacterium | reverse complement strand
GCACTGACTAAGGCAATTAAACGATTTTTATTAATTTCTTTTCCATAGCGATCTACTAATGCTACACGATCACAGTCTGCATCAAAAATAATACCAATATCAGCTTGATGAAAAACGGTTGCTTTACTTAAAGATTTCATTGCTTCTTGATTTTCCGGATTTGGAGGATGGTTTGGAAAATGGCCGTCAGGCTCTAAAAATTGACTACCTGTAATATCCGCCCCCAGTGCTTCTAACAAGTCAGCATAAAATCCTCCTGCACCGTTACCTGCATCTACTACCACATGTAGTCCCAACAAAGGCAAGGCAACTTGGGTGTCAAGCTGGATTTTCACAAAGCTTTTAAGATCATCTTGATAGTTTTCAAGATAAGAAGAGTAGGATATTTTTCCTTCTTCTATATTATTGGTTAAGGTACTCATCTCTTTTGCCTTACTCAATAACCATAAGATATCTTCTTTATTTAAGCCGCCTTTGGGAAGAAAAAACTTTAATCCGTTTAATTGATA
>CAZEIB010000016.1:1152-6004 GCA_964511785.1 uncultured Oscillospiraceae bacterium | reverse complement strand
TAGGGATGGTGACTTGCTGTAATCATTATGGCGCCATCAAAGCTAGTTTTAGGATCAATGGTGGACATATACATAGCAGGTGTAGTACACATTCCCACAATTACTGCCTCTTCTCCCGTTTGTGAAATTCCTTTCGCTACAGCCTTAGACAAGCTTTCTCCTGTTAGTCTGGAATCATGCCCTATGGAAATTTTTACTTGTCCCTTTTTCTTTTTTTGTTTTTCTGAAACAAAAATACTGAATGCCCTTGCAATTTGTTCTGCTACAAAGGGTGTAAGTACTGCTGCTTCTCCTAAAGCAACACCTCTAATATCGCTTCCACTTTGCAGTTTTAACCAATCCATGATGGTCCTCCTTTAGTATTACTATATTCTTCTTTACTCATTTTCTTTTATTATGCCTTGTAAAGCAGTATATAGAGGTTTTAGTGCTAAAAAATCTTTTTCCAATGTAGGTATTAAGGCTTTGGTAAAAGCCATTTGATAATCAGGCTGTGTTTTTTGAATATATAATCTTCTTTTAACATACCATTGATATAAAGAAGTAGGAAGTTCTTCAGGAATCTTGATTCGCTTATAATCAACCCCTGTTAAAACAAGTTGATGTTGAGATAGTTTTGCTTTGTTAATAGTATCTAAAAAGGCTTTTGGCTTTGCTAATAAATTTTTTCTCATTAAATCTAAGGCAGTTTTATTCTCTCCCCAAAATCCCATTCCCCAATCAACATTTCTAGGAGATAGCTCAAACCAAAACATCAAACTCTCTTCCCTTGGTTTTCCTTGTTTTTTAAACAATACCCAAAGATGATCCCTATAAGGAGATTTATCTTTACTAAACCGGGTGTCTCTTCTAATTCTAGATAAACATTTATAAGGACGCACCTCAAATTCTGAATCGATTTGTAACATGGTCGGTGCTAAAGAATCAATCAATTGATAAAAAGGAGTACGTACTTTTTCTATATAGGTTTGTTTGTGCTCGTGAAAATAAGAAGTATAGTTGTTAAACTGTAAATTAAGGAAAAAGTCTATGGTTTCTTGGGTAAATCCATCAAACATTCTTAACCTCCTTTATTCTATTCAATATTATACCCTGAATTTTTTTTTACAGCAACCGATTCTCAAAAACTTTAAATTAGTTTTTTATAAAACTTATTTAATTAGTTCATATGCTGTTCATAAGTTTTCAGTATAATATCAATAGAAAGTAGTAATTTGGAGGGATGTCCCATGGCCGTTCAAGAAAAAAAGAAATTTTCTACTAAAAAATGGATTTCAATCACTATTCTTCTTATTGTTGCAGTTTTAGTAGTTTATACATTGTTTTTTAATCCAAAATCTGCAAGATATAAAGAAGAAACGGTGAAAACCCAAGATATTTATACTTACTACAGCTTTTCGGGTAATATCAATGCTAAAAACGATACCATTGCTTACAGTACCACCAATGATAAAGTTAAAAAAATATATGTTCAAGCTGGTGATCATGTTGAAGAGGACCAGCTTATTCTTACTACTGAGAGTGGAGAAAAATATAAGTCTACTATCGGCGGTGTTGTTACTTCCATTAGTGTTGATGAAAAAGACATTTTTATTTCCGGTTCACAACTATACCATGTTTCCGATTTTTCTGCTCCGCAAGTAGTCATTAAAGTTGATGAATATGATGTCGACGCCCTATCAGTAGGAATGCCTGTAAATGTATTTATTCATCCACTTAATAAAACAGTAGAAGGTACTGTTAGAGAAATTAGTTTAGAAGCTATTGTAACAGACAACATCTCTTTTTATGAGGCTTATGTTGATGTTGTACAAGATGGTACTTTAAGAATGGGAATGTCTTGTGAAGCAACTTTACTTAAAGATTCTGCTGAAAACACAGTGGTACTTCCTTTAGAATCTGTACAGCGAAATGAATATTATGAACCCTTTGTTTATGCCTATGGTAGTGAAAAAAAAGAAGTTGTTCAAAAACCTATTTCCCTAGGAATTAATGACGGTACTTATGTAGAAGTTCTTTCCGGATTATCTTCTGGGGAAACCATACTTTTACCACAAAAAGACCTTTTGTACATGATGCCCATGATGGAAAGAAGAGGTGGCAGTTAATGACCAACTCTAAAAATACCACTTTACTTGAGCCCCCTATTCCTACAAATCAGCAAACGATCTTACAAATGAAAGGGATACGAAAAACCTATGTAATGGGTGAAGAAGAGCAGCATGTACTCAAAGGGATTAATTTTCATGTTAATCGAGGAGAATTCATTGCTATTTTAGGGCCTTCCGGTTCAGGAAAATCCACTTTAATGAACATTATCGGTTGTTTAGATATTCCTACTTCAGGAGAGTATATTTTGCATAATCGGCTTATTGCTGATTTAGACGAAAGTGAATTGGCAAGCATCAGAAGCAAGGAAATTGGTTTTGTTTTCCAATCTTTCCACCTTCTTTCTCGGATGAATGCCTTGGAAAATGTAAAACTACCTTTGATTTACGCCTCGATACCGTCAAATAAACGCGACGAAATTGCTTTATCTATGCTTGAAAAAGTTGGGTTGGAAGAAAAAACCTATCATCTGCCCAATCAACTTTCAGGAGGGCAACAACAAAGGGTTGCCATTGCCCGTGCTTTAGCTACTAACCCTACTATACTACTGGCTGATGAGCCTACAGGTGCTCTAGACCAAAAGACCGGTAAACAGGTTATGAAGCTTTTTAAAGAACTAAACCAAGAGGGGCATACCATTATTATGATTACCCATGATGTAAATATTGCACAAAACGCAACACGAATTGTAAAGTTGCTTGACGGTGAATTAAGTGAGGGGGACCCATCTGATGCTTAAAGAAAGTTTTAAGATGTCCTTCCAAAATATTTTAGGCAATAAAATGCGTTCATTTTTAACAACCTTGGGCATTATTATTGGTGTTACAGCCATTATTGCTTTAATTACCATTGTAGAAGGAGCTACTATGGAGATTACCAATCAATTTACCAAGTTGGGTGCCGGTAAAATTACGATACAAGCTCCGGGCACTTTATTAAAGCACGGTCTGTTAGAAACTGACGTGGCGAAAATTGAAAATATTGAAAATATTTCCGGTGTTTCCCCTAACACCAATGTTATCCTATCTGTTTCAACAAATAATCAAGTATTGGAAGAAGTTTATATAGAAGGGAAAAACCATACTCATTTTGAAAAAAATGCCGATTTAATAAAATGGGGCCGTGGGTTTAGTCCTTTAGATATGGAATCTGGCAATCGTATTTGCATTATTAATAATGAACTGGCTAATAAGCTATTTTTATCTTCCAATCCTTTAGAAGAAACTTTAACCATTATGGGACAACGTTATACAGTCGTTGGAATTTTAAATCCTGATGGAGATGGGGATATTATGAGTGCCATGAATTCGCTTACCAGTGGAGCAGATGATTATAAAGTCATTATTCCTTATAAGCAAGCTTTGAAAATATCCGGCACCAATATTACTTCCTTAGAAGTATTTGTTGATAATACTGACTATACCAACGAAGCTGTTTCTCAAATTGAAGGTATATTGGCACAGGCTTTTAACTATAAAGATAATGCTTATACAGTATTTAATTTAGACAGTCTTTTAGATACAATGAATACCATGTTAGACATGATGAAAAGTATGCTTGCTGGTATTGCTTCCATTGCTCTTTTAGTAGGAGGAATTGGAATTATGAACATGATGTTGGTTTCTGTAACAGAAAGAACCAGCGAAATTGGGTTAAGAAAGGCTCTTGGTGCCCAACCCAAACAAATTCAACTTCAATTTTTAATTGAATCTGTGGTTTTATCTGTTATAGGTGGTATTGTTGGTATTTTACTAGGAAACTTTTTTTCCTATATAGCTGCCCAAAGTATGAACTTTACTTTTCAATTATCTGCAGGGGCCATTAGCCTTGGTTTTGGTTTTTCCTTACTGGTAGGAATTATTTTTGGCTGGGCACCAGCACGTAAAGCTTCCAGGCTCAATCCTATTGATGCTTTACGTTCCATGTAAAATTTTATCAATAAAAGGTTCTGGCTCTTTTTTATAGAATATAGTTATTATCAGTTATAAAGCATCAAAAGGGGAGATATTATGGTGCAAAAAAACACCTTAACCACTCAATTAATGGATAGTACCATTGATAAAAAAATGCTACTTGAAAATTTAGCCTTGTCTTTTTTCCAAATTCAATGCAGATATAATGCTGCTATTCGCGAGGTACGTACAAAGCTTGAAGTGCTAAATGAAGAATTTGAGTTAATGTATCAACGTAATCCTATTCATAATATGCAATCTAGGTTAAAAAGTACCATCAGCATTGCTGAAAAACTAAAACGTAAAGGCTTGCCCATTGATTTAAATGTTGCTACTAAACATCTTACCGACATTGCCGGTATACGGGTTGTATGTTCTTACATTGACGATATTTACTTAATTGCAGATTTGCTGGCCAAACAAGATGACATTACCGTAATAAAGCGAATTGACTATATCAAAAATCCAAAACCCAATGGCTACAGAAGTTTACATTTGGTTTTGGAGGTTCCGGTTTTTCTATCTGAAGGAAAAACCTTTGTTCCTATTGAAATACAGCTACGTACCATTGCCATGGATTTTTGGGCTACTTTAGAACACCAGTTACGATATAAAAACGATATTATCATTCCAAACCATGTTCATGACGAACTGCAATTAGTTGCCACTGAAATTGCCCAAATCGACAGAAAAATGCAGGATATTCTTACTTTTGTTGAAAACTTGGAAGTGGAAGGTTCTTCTCAAAATCACTCTTGATAATGGGTTAAATATTCTTCCTGTCCCATTTT
>CAZEIB010000016.1:0-1142 GCA_964511785.1 uncultured Oscillospiraceae bacterium | reverse complement strand
TCATTTCCATGGGCATCCACAGCTACATACACGGGAAAATTTTTTAATGTTAATTTTTTAATAGACTCAGGTCCTAAATCATCAAAAGCAATTACTTCATTTGAGGTAATTGCTTTTGCCATTAAAGCGGCAGCTCCCCCAACAGCAACAAAATATACCCCTTGAAACTTTACCAATGCTTCAACCACTTCCTTACTACGCCTTCCTTTTCCAATTACTGCCGATAATCCAAGTTTAAGCAGCATTGGGGTATAGGGATCCATTCTTGTACTAGTCGTCGGTCCAATAGATCCGATGATTTTTCCTTTTGGTGTTGGTGAAGGACCTGCATAATATATGGTTTGTCCTTTAATGGGCAGGGGAAGGGTTTCCCCATTTTTTATTAGTTCTTCTAGTCTTTCGTGGGCTGCATCTCTTGCGGTATAAACAACTCCTGATAAAAATACTTTTTCTCCAGCTTTAAGGGCTAACAACTCTTCTTTGCTGTTAAACGGGAGATGGATTTCTTTATTCATTTTACTGAATCCCCCTTTACTAAATAATCATTTCTCCATGTCTTGTAGCATGGCAGCTAATATTACATGCTACAGGTAAACCGGCAATATGGGTTGCATAAGCTTTTACCTTTACCCCTAAACAAGTGGTTTTACCACCAAACCCCTGAGGCCCTACTCCACTTTGATTTATAAGCGTAAGTAACTCTTCTTCCAATTTTTGATAAAAAGGGTCGGGATTTATTTCATCTAAAGGTGTTAACAGCGATTCTTTAGCCAGTAAAGCCGCCTTTTCAAAAGTTCCCCCAATTCCAACTCCAATCACTAAAGGAGGGCAAGCATTGGGCCCTGCAAGCTTTGCTGTTTCAATTACAAATTTTTTTACTCCCTCTACCCCATCAGCAGGCTTTAACATTACTAAGCGACTCATATTTTCACTTCCAAAGCCTTTAGGTACAAAGGTAATTTTCAATTGTTTTCCAGGTACAATTTTGTTATGAATTACAGCAGGAGTATTGTCTGTAGTGTTATTTCTACGGAGAGGATCTTTAACAACTGATTTTCGAAGGATCCCTTCTTCATATCCTTGACGTACTCCTTCGTGAATGCCTTCATATAGATCTCCACCTATAATATGTACATCTTGTC
>CAZEIB010000015.1:8117-18113 GCA_964511785.1 uncultured Oscillospiraceae bacterium | reverse complement strand
CCACTAAGAACATGCAAAGAGAAGCTTCCCCATAATAAAATAGCAATAATGATGTCTCCTGCTTTTTTAGGGCTTCCCTTTTTAAGCTTTTCCTTGCACCATTGCCAACTGCGCAAGGCCACTACTGCAAAAAGAAAATAATTCATTACAAGGGCGCCCCATATATAGTTGCCATCATTTGAAGCTTTTCCTGTTTCTGTAATAAGCACTGCTTGGACAACTCCAAGAAGGAAAGCAAATAGCAACATTTTCACATCTTCAAACTGATAAAGATATTTTCCAATTAATAAAAAAGCCAGTAAAGGAAAAACCACTGAAACAAAGATTGAAATATAGGGGTGCGCACTAAACACATGAAGCACTCGCATAAAGGCTATTTGGCTTGTGTATTCCGCATTAGAAAGAATCGTTGCCTGTAAAAGACCAATTAACACACTAGGAATAGCACTTAAGCCAAAAAGGAAAATATTTTTAAAACCCTTAAAGTTATTTTTTATCCAATCCCGTAACAAGAAAATAGCCATAATCGGTAAAAAACAAACGGCAAAGCTGGGTTTTATAGCCGTTGCTAAAGCACAGCTTACCGCAAGCACCGCCCACGCCTTCCAATTGATTTTCTCCATATATTTTTTATTTAAAGAAAAATAAGCAATCAACGAAACTACTGCAAAAAACCGCATAGCAATATAAGTGGAGTTATGCCAAATGGAAGGAGAAAATGTACCCAAATAACGGTTGGTTAATCCGGGAAAGTACAAGGCCATGATAAAGCTACTTGCAAAAGCCAATAGCCAATGACTTTTTTTACTCCCATCTAGATGAGGTTGTAACACTTGGAATAAAAGATAAAGTGCAATGATGGTTCCTGTGCTGAAAAAAGCTACTAATCCGGCTGTCAGTACAGCTGACCCCATTGGAAGGGTATAGAAAAAGTCAAACACATAGAATAAAAGAGAATAACCTGCAATGTTTTCCGAGGCGGCTGCAATAACATGAAGAGGTAAGTCAGAACTATATTTCCCTCCATTTTCTTGAAGTTGCATATAGAACAAAAAGAAATTCGCACAAAAAAAGAGAACCAACATAAGAATGACTATTCCTTGATAAAAACCCTTATTTTTAAACCATTTTTTTTCCATTTTCAACACCTCTAATGAAACAATACTTTTACAGGAGAGTAAACACCAATACACCTGCAACAATCATTCCCATTCCCATTAATTTTTTATTCCCAATTTTTTCTTTTAAAACAAAAAAACTTAAGAGCAAAACAAAAACATAACCCAAAGAGTCAATGGCAGACAATACTGTTAAGGACATTTTTTGAGAAGCAACGGTATTTAATAGGGTGGTCATCCCTAAAAGACCATAAGCCACTACCACTGGCAAATTCATATATTCCTTTATAAAACTACCATGGTCTTTAAGTGCCGCTTTTTTAAGTAATACTTGAGACAATGAACCCAACACAACAGAAGCAATAGCTAACAAAACAAAAAAGTTCAATTACCTTCCTCCTGTTCTTTTGCTACAATAACCATTCCGAAAATAATTAATATAGAACCCAATATCATATTCCAAGTGATGGCTTCATGAAACAAAATTTTCCCCCAAAACATTCCATAAATAATCACAATTCCTTTATTGGCATAAGCCGTAACCAAAGGCATTTTTTTGAGAATTTGCTGCCATAAAGCAGCATATAATCCCAAAGCCATCAACGCTAACAAATAATATAGCACAGATTGAGAAACCAGTTTGTAAAATACAAATACCATAGAATATAAAAGTAATGACCCATATAAAATAGCGTATTGACTTCCTTTGCTTTTTAGAAAATCTTTTTTATTTGTCATTGTGCTGATCCTCAGCTTCTCTAGTTAAAAAGCTGGTTTTGCGTACAACAAACTGTGGTGAACGATTAATGCTGATATAAATTCTACCAATATATTCACCAACAATCCCTATCATGAGCATTAACATGCCTCCAATGAAGAGAAGTGCTGCCATGGTTGAACTATATCCTAGTAAAGTTTCCGGTTTTATCATTTTTCTAATAACAATAAATGCTCCATAAACAAAGCCCACCAAAGAACATACCGCCCCCGAAAAGGTAGCTACTCTTAGTGGTTTTACTGAAAAAGCGGTAAAACCGTTAAGCCAAAGGGTAATCAATTTGCTAAAGGTATAAGTAGAGCTTCCCACTTCTCTTTCCCTATGATCAACCTGTACGTTAGCAATATGTTTAGTGCTTCTTAGCACTAGCCCAATAACATAAGGATAGGCATTAGGATATTCTTCTACCGTGTCAATTACATATCTTCTAGCTGCAAAAAAACTGGATACTACCAGTCCTTTAGGCTTATTTATCAACACTGTAGCCATTACATCATTTAACTTACTACCTATATTTCTCCACCATTTATGCTTTTTTTGAGGGTATTTTGCATAGACCACATCATAGCCCTCTTCAAGTTTATTAATCAGTTTATATACTTCCCCAGCAGGAGTCTGTCCATCGTCATCCATTGAAATAATAATATCTCCTGTAATCACATGATAGCCTGCAAGGAGGGCAGCATGTTGACCAAAGTTTTTTGATAAAGAAATTGCTTTTATTTTTTGGTTTCCTTTCGCCAGCTCCATAATAACCTCTTCCGTATTATCGGAAGAGGCATCATTTACTAAAATAATTTCAAAATCCTTCACCTGCTCAATGGCATTAACGGTTTCAAGAATTTCTTGCACTACAAGCTTAATAGTGTTTTCAGAGTTATAACAGGGAATTACATAGGAAAGTTTCATTCCTTCTCCTCCTGCTGCTCATTTTGAAGTATTCCCATAAATACCATGTCATGAAAGCTTCCATTAATAAAAACATCATCTTTCATTGTTCCTTCAACTTTAAAACCGGCTTTTTTATAACTGGCAATAGCCTGTTGATTGTTAGCAAACACCCTTAAGAATATTTTATGAAGATTAAGGGTTTGAAAACCGAATTGCAAAATACATTTTGCAGCTACAGTACCATATCCCTTTCCTCTGGCTACATCTTCTCCAATAAAAATACCAAACTCTGCCTTTTGGTGTATAGGACAAATATCTCTTAAAAAAACTGATCCAACATCTTGATTTTCCTTAGTACTATGGATAATAAACTGAGCCACTTTTCCAGTGGAAACCATAGTTTTCATCCATTCTTCATGAGATTCTTTCGTAAAGAGCTCTTGATAGACAAAATGTTTTCGAACATTTTCTTGATTGCGCCATTTTACAATATTTTCTGTGTCCTTTAAAGAAATCTCTCGCAGAATAATTGGTAATGTGTCATGTTTCATTAATTATCCTCCTATGTAAAAGTTACCTTAAATAAAATTCTTTTACTTGGTCAATAATATAATCCACTTGAGAAACAGACAAGTTATAATACATAGGTAAGCGTAACAGCCGTTCACTTTCTTTAGTAGTGTATCGATCTTCCCCATGAAATCTACCAAGTTTTATTCCCGCAGGAGCTGAGTGAAGAGGAATATAATGAAAAACAGACAATATTTCCTTTGATTTCAAAAAATCAATTAACTCTGTTCTTTCTTCCAAGTTTTTTGTTTTAATGTAAAACATATGGGCATTGTGGATACAATCTTTGGGAATAAAGGGAAGTATAATTTGAGCTTTCTCCTCTAAAATGGATAAGCCCTCATAATATTGATTCCATCGATCTAGTCTGATTTGATTAACTTTTTCTGCCATTTCAAGCTGACTATATAAGTATCCTGCCAGCATATCACTAGGCAAATAAGAAGAACCATAGTCCATCCAAGTATATTTATCTACCTGTCCTCTAAAAAACTTACTCCTGTTTGTTCCTTTTTCCCTTAATATTTCTGCTTTTTCAATATCTTCAGGGCTTTTTAATAAAATAGCCCCTCCCTCTCCCATAGTATAATTTTTAGTTTCATGAAAAGAGTAGGTTCCATAATCACCTATTGCCCCCAAGGCCTGTCCTTTATAGGTGGACATAACCCCCTGAGCCGCATCTTCGACCACTTTTAGATGATATTTTTTTGCAATTTCATTAATTTTATCCATTTCACAAGCAACACCTGCATAATGAACAGGTACAATGGCTTTGGTTTTTGAAGTAATAGCTTGTTCAATCAACCTCTCATCTAAATTCATGGTTTCAGGTCTGACATCCACAAAAACCACTGTTGCACCTCGCTGTACAAAGGCATTGGCAGTAGATACAAAGGTGTAGGAAGGCATAATCACCTCATCTCCCGCTTTCACATCCGCTAACACGGCTGCCATTTCCAAAGCATGGGTACAGGAAGTGGTTAACAACGCTTTTGCACAATGGGTATTTTCCTCAATCCAGTGATTACATTTGTGGGTAAATTCTCCATCACCGCAAATTTTTTCATTTTTTACGGCTTTTTCCATATAATCAAATTCTTTGCCTGTATAAACAGGCACATTAAAAGGAATCGGTTTCATTTAGCTAAACCTCCTTCAATTTCAAGATTATTCTTGGCAGTTCCAATATGGTATTATACCATACTTTGAAAAAAAAAACTCTTTTATATCTATTTTTAGCAGGTGTTGAAAGATTCTCCAACACCTGCTAATACTCTTTCCATTTTTATTTAACTAAATCGTAAACTACTGTCACATTAGCAGAAACCATAATCTTTTCGGCTAAAATTGGAGTACTACTTTGCGCTTCATCCATCATGGTCATCATTTTTCTATTGCTTGATGCATAGCCAGCATTTTCTTTTACACTAACTACACTTCCCAAATGTCCACCTATACTCTCTGCCAATACCATTGCTTTTTTCAGCCCATCTTCAACTGCATTTTTCAAAGCTTCCAAATAGGCTTCCTCATTTTTTAATGAGTAAAAAGACAATCCGTAGCTTGTATTCGCACCGGCACCAATGGCAGCATCTAAAATTTTTGAGATATTTTCCAAATCTCTAATAGTAACAGACAAGGTATTACTAACGGTGTATCCTGCCAAAGTTTCATTTTCCCCTAATTTTCCATAGTCATAATTATATTGGGGAGACATAGAAAAGTTATTTGTATGCATTTCATCTTGACTTACTCCTAGGCTTTCTAACTTTGCAATTATATCATTCATTTGCTTTGCATTATGATCAGCAGCAATCGTCAAAGTTTTGTCTGAATAAGTTACTCCAAGTTCTACTACAGCATAGTCGGCAGGTAAGCTAATAGAAGCACTTCCATCTACAATAATTTGAGTACTGCTAAGCTTTTCTTCTCCATAAGCAAAAGTCATGGCCAAAGTACATAACAACACAATGGCAAAAAATAATTTCTTTTTCATCAATTTCTTCCTTTCAATCTATTTTGAAGAGATTTTGTAGGTTGTTTTTACTGCACCTTCATTTCCCTTCAACATATTAACGATATAATAGCTTAAATTCTTCCCAAATGCAAAGTTTTTATTAGGAACAACTGGTGCTAACGAATGGTTTGTGCTACAATAAGCTGAAGTTATTTTGTTTGAAAAAAGGACGGTGGTATAAGATGAATAGAGTTTCACAGTTGATCAAAAATATGGATTTACTTTCCCATCAAGGAATTATGGTACATAATCCTTCTAATATGTTTTATTTGGCCAATTATCGTGGAGAGGGCTTTTTGTTAATTACTAAAAACCTCAACTTGCTAATAACCGATTCTCGCTATACTGAACAAGCAGAAAAAGAGGCTTTAGGATATAAAGTTTTAACCATTTCACAAGGTGTTTCTTATAGCGATTTAGCTTTTGAAGCAATGAAAGAGCAAGGTATTTCTTCTTTGTATTGCGAAGAGGACTATCTTAGCGTTCAAACTTTCACTCAATACCAAAAAAAGTTTGAAGGCCTTTCCTTCTCTTCTATAGGTAGCGCCATTACCTCTCTTCGTGAAATTAAAGATGAAGGCGAAATTGAAAGTATTAAACAGGCCTGTGCCCTTACCAGTAAAGCCTTTGACTATATTCTTACCCAAGTTAAGGAAGGGGTTACTGAAAAAGAGTTGGCTTTATCCCTTGAATATTATATGTTAACCCACGGAGCTAGTGGTCTTGCTTTTAGCAGTATTGTTGCCTCAGGCGAAAACAGCTCCCTTCCCCATGCTATTCCCGGCGATCGGAAAATCACCTCAGGAGATTTTATTACCTTCGATTTTGGATCCAAGGTAAATGGTTACTGCTCTGATATGACCAGAACCATTGCTTTTGGAAAGCCTTCTGAACAACTAAAAGAAATTTATCACATTGTGTTAGCTGCCCAAGAAAAAGCTGAATCAGGATTAAAGCCCGGCGCTTCTTGCAAAAATGTTGACGCTATTGCTAGAGATTACATTACTGAAAAAGGATATGGCCAATATTTCGGCCATGGCCTTGGTCATTCTTTGGGAATTGATATTCATGAAAATCCAAGGCTGAGCTACGGTAGTGAAGATTTTGTAAAAACCAACCAACTCCTTACCGTAGAGCCCGGAATTTATTTACCCGGTGTAGGTGGGGTTCGCATTGAAAATACTTGCTTAATTACAGACACGGGAATGCTGCCTTTAACAACTGCACCTAAAGAACTGATTATTTTATAATAACATTATTGGAGGAGTAAAGCATGATTACAGCTGGCGACTTTAGAAAAGGAATTACTATAGAATGGGATGGTGGCGTTTGGAATATTGTAGACTTTCAACATGTAAAACCCGGTAAGGGGGCTGCCTTTGTACGTACAAAAATGAAAAATATTATTACAGGTACTGTAATTGAACGTACTTTCAACCCTAGCGATAAAGTGCCAAGAGCTATTATTGAAACCAAAGAAATGCAATACCTTTATGAGGATGGCACCCTGTATTATTTTATGGATTTAGAAAGCTACGACCAACTTCCTTTGAATTTTGACCAAGTAGAAGAAGCCATTCCCTTTGTAAAAGAAAACACCAACGTAACCGTTCGTTTTTTTAAAGGAAGCCCCTTTTCCGTTGAAGCTCCTTTATTTGTAGAGTTGGAAATAACCGAAACAGAACCAGGCTTTAAAGGAGATACCGCTTCAAATACCTTTAAGCCCGCCACCGTTGAAACAGGGTTTTCTTTGCAAGTCCCTTTATTTATCAACATTGGCGATACAATTCGCATTGACACTAGAACCGGTGAATACATGGAAAGAATGTAAATAAGTAAATACTTTTTAATTTTCGATGAGGTATTATTAAACATGATTGAATATATTTGTCCACACTGCCAATCTTTACTAATTTTAGATGCTGATGATGTTGCTTTAGACGAACATTATTTGTGTCCTGTCTGTCATCAACCAGCATTCCCCGAAGCATTGTTTGATGAATAAAGGTATCAAAATGCCCCTCCAAAAAAGAGGGGCATTTTTTGTTTTCTTAACCATAGTCTTTTTAAAATTCCTATACCTTTTAGCAGCTTAGTAGCCTTGAGGGTTTTTTCGTTGCCAATTCCAAGAATCTCTACACATATCTACCACATCATGTTCTGCCTTCCACCCAAGTTTTTTTTCTGCTTTACTGCATTGGGCATAGCATACTGCAATATCTCCGGCTCTTCTTGGCCCAATGATATAAGGTACTGGAACTTCATTGGCCTTTACAAATGCGTTAATCATATCCAACACACTATATCCGATCCCTGTTCCTAAGTTGAAGATATCAATTCCTTGACTTCTTTCCATATATTCACAGGCTTTGACATGACCTTTTGCCAAATCCATTACATGTATGTAATCCCGAATAGCCGTTCCATCTTTTGTAGGGTAATCACTGCCGAATACTTCTATTTTATCCAATGTTCCAACGGCTACTTGGGTTATAAAGGGCATTAAATTACTGGGAATCCCCTTAGGGTCCTCCCCGATCATACCGCTTTTATGGGCCCCTACAGGGTTAAAGTACCTTAACAGAATAATTGACCACTCATCATCTGCATTTGATAAATCCTGCAAAATCTGTTCACCAAAAACCTTTGTCCGCCCATATGGATTTGTTACATCCCCTATGGGCATTTCTTCTGTTAAGGGCATAGGGTTGTTTCCTCCATAAACAGTAGCAGAAGAGCTATATACCAATTTTTTTACATGATATTTTTCCATCACTTGGCATAAAGTAATGAGAGAGCCAATATTATTATCATAATAGGCTAAAGGTTTTTTAACCGACTCGCCCACTGCTTTTAATGCAGCAAAATGAATAACAGCATTTATTTCATGTTCTTCAAAAACTTTAGTAAGTGCCTCTTGGTTAGCCACGTCAATATTATACCAGGGAATAGTAATTCCCGTTATCTTTTCTACACGGTTAAGAGCTTCCGGTTGGCTATTGATAAAATTATCAACAACTACTACCTCATGCCCTGCTTCTTGCAAGGCAATAATTGTATGTGTAGCAATGTATCCTGCTCCGCCAGTAATCAAAATTTTCATTTACTCTTCCCCCTATGCTGCTCTTTCGCCTTTAGATGTTGTTACAATAACCTGTCCATTCTTTTGGGTAATCCCCTTTTTCATGTAATTTTCGTAAATCTTCCATAACAACAGGCTTATCTTCTTTGTAAGTTACTCCAAACCAAACTGCATCTGTAGATAGTACCGTTATGGTCAATTCTTGCTCTTTCATCATCTCATCAACCATTTCAGGTAAGGGATACTCTTTTTTCATCTCTTCTTTGCTTAATTGCGATAAGAATTTTTCAAGATACTCCATCCCCCGTTCAAATATCCAAGGGGTGAATCCCCAAAAATTCATTGAAACTAGGGCTTGAGGATCTTGCTGTGTATTGGTTTCTAAATCCCAAATACTACCATCATCTTTCAAGGCAATTTTATAGGTTTCAACTACTGCTTTTAGTTTATGATTTTCATCTACTTGGCAAACCCCTCTTGTAACATGTCCATTAGGAGAGATGGTGTTTTTTAAGCGGTAACCAACCATAGCACCTTCTCCACTTTTTTGTAGTTCTTTCAAATTTTGTGCCATATGGGAAAAAGCTACTTTACCATAATAATCATCAGCATTAATTACCGCAAAAGGTTCTTGAATCACATCTTTAGCACAAAGTACTGCATGAACTGTACCGTAAGGCTTTGTTCTGTCTTTAGGAGGAGTAAATCCCTTAGGTAAAGAATCGTATTCTTGAAAGGCATAGGCAACTTCCATTTTTCCATCCAGCCCATTCCCTATCAGTTTTTCAAAAGTTTCTTTCATATTTTCTTTAATAACAAAAACCACTTTATCAAAACCTGCTTCAATGGCATCATAAAGAGAATATTCCATGAGCATTTGTCCACTAGGTCCCATTTGATCAATTTGTTTGTTTCCTCCATAACGGGATCCCATGCCTGCTGCCATTACCATCAATGTTGTTTTCATTTTGTCATCCTCCTACCGTTTCGCTTTAATTTTCCCAACCCCAGTTTTGTATAGGTTTTTCAATGGCTTCCACAGGAAGTATTCCTGCTGTTTCTAAAATAAAACCTAAATCCCAACCGAACTGTTTTTCCCCACTGGCTAAAAGCATTTCTTCACTATATGCTATATGGTTATTATACCCTACCAATATACTACTAATCAATGGATATTCCGCATTTATTGCTGTTGGTAAGAGTTCTTTAGGCATTTTTACCTGTACTTGAGATAAGGTTGGATAGACATTTTCAAAAAGATAATATCCATTTTCGTCAGTTACTGTTCTATCTATTTCTTTGCCGTTTTGAAATAAATAAACTTCTATGCCCTGGAGCCTTTTCTCATCATCATCTTGTAAACTATTTTGATTTTCGTCAATCCATGCTATATCCCCAATCTTTGCCGTAGCCACCCCTCCAATATTAAGGCAATCTTTCTTTTCGCCCATAAGGATATCAAGTATTTCACTTTCCCCCTCTGATTCTGCAAAAATGATTGTTGTATACTCTTCTTCCAGCAACCTCGGATCCCATTTTT
>CAZEIB010000015.1:0-8107 GCA_964511785.1 uncultured Oscillospiraceae bacterium | reverse complement strand
TAAATATCTTATGCATTTATTTCAATCAAAAGCTCAAAATTTACGTTTAACAGGCAGAACACTTTTATTTGCGGCAATTCTTTTAAAGTTGAAATCTAACGTGCTTGAAGGAATTGATATTCTTTAGGTAAAACAGCTCTAATTTGGTACTGCCCCGGCCTTAGACCACTAAAACTATATTTCCCTAAGGCAGAGGTCATTGATTGTGCAACAATTTCATCCTCTGTTACAGAGTATAGTTCTAACAAAACACCTTCCAGGGGCTCTTTTCCCCCGTCTATCGGGTACCAAGTTTCACCCTGAATTGTCGCAAAACGAATCATACTTCCGTTAATCCCCTCTGTTTTGGTGGCAGATAAAACTTTGATATTTTTATTGATTAAATTTTCTTCACCATCCATCATAAACAAATGATCTTGAGAGGTTTTTCCACCGGTATAGTTTTCAGGCACTACTATTTTAATTGTATATTCTCCAGGTAGTAAAGAGAGAAAACGATACTCACCTTGAGAGTCGGTAACGGTTTTCCCAAAGCTTTCTTGAGAACGATTGTCTAATATTTCTACCACAATTCCTTCCAAAAAAGGTTCTTTAGAGTCATATTCTCCATTATCATTTTCATCTAGCCAAATTTCCCCTTGAATCTCTCCTAAGTCAACAGCAGCTATAAAGCAATTGGTTTTTTCTTCCCCTGCATAAAGGTTTACTTCAACGTTTTCTATATTTCTACCTTCCGCTTTAATAAAAGATTCTTCATTAAATCGAGAAAACACCATTTCGTCTTTTAATTGAACTTGAAAAATATATTTTCCCGGACGCAAACCTTCTACAATAAACCTTCCATCAGAACCAATGGTAATACTGCTTATAGTTTTTGGTGCTTCCGTATTCCACCATTGCATATCAATATTTTGTAAAGGTTTTTCTTTTTCATCAAAAATTCCATTACCATTTTCATCATAAAAACTAAACCCTCTAATACTTCCTAAAGGAAGGATTCCTAAAGAAGGAAGATTTTTTTCTTCAGCCATTTCCATATAAAAAGGCTCTCCCTTTACTGATGTTTTTTCTTTATGATAGCTGTTTTCCATTGCTAAACTTATTACTTCATTTCCTTCTAAGTGATACTCAACGTAATAATCACCCGGAAGAATTTCTGTAAAGTGGTAGTTCCCTAAAGAGGTTGTAAGAGTTGTTTTTTCTAAGCTTTGATCGGCAGCAAAGAGTTTTACTTCCATCCCTTCATAGCCCATTTCCTCTTCGTTAAATAAACCATCATCATTTAAGTCCTTAAATATATTTCCTTTAATGCTACCTGATTGAACCATTCCTAAAAATAGATTTTTTCTTTCTTCGCCCATTTCAAGAACTATTTCTTCACTTATTCCTTGCTCTGTTTGGTTTTGATAAAGAGTAAGACTATTTCCCTTTTCTTTTTCATTTGCCATGGTTACAGTATATTCTTTGGGTATAGATAATTGAACAAAATATTTTTGGGGCATTAAGTTCTCAAAAAGGAACATCCCACTTTGATCTGTTTTTCTTTGCTCTATTAATTCCCCTTCTTCGTTTACCAAGTAAACCGATATATCTGAAAGCGTTTTTTCGTTCTCTTCAAATAATCCGTTATAATTTGCATCTATAAAAATTTCTCCACCAATTTTAGAAGGGTATATCCCCCCCACACCAAGGTTTTTTTCCTCACCGTCATTTAATTTTACTTTAACAGTAGCTGTTTTCCCTTTCCCTGTAAATTCATTATAAATTTTTTCTTCTATATCCTTGCCATCTTGATTTTTTGCAAGAGAAAAAAGCAATTCTTCTTCAAGTAGTTTAGTTTCCACCATATATTCTTCACCACGTAGATTTGAAAAAAACACCTCTCCCTTTTCATCGGTTAAACTTTTTTCTACCAGCTCTTGATTTCCTCTTTTTAATAAAACCTCAACATTTTGTATAGGTTTTTCGTTTTCATCCATAAGGCCATTATAATTTTTGTCAATAAAAGCTTTCACCGTAATGCTACTACTTTTAACCCAACCAATATTAGGTGAAATATTTTTTTCTCCCTCTGTCAATACAACTTTCATCTGTCCTTCATTTTCTCTGAAGTTGGTAAAATAGGACCTATCATTTCCTCCTTGAGAACTATACCGTGTAAACACATAGCCCTCAGGTCCTTTTATTGAAACTGTATAGTGATCGGGACGAAGAGATGTAGTATAGTACCCCTTTTCGTCTGGTTCAAGAACATAGTCTGCTGTTTTATTTCCCTTTAAGCTTATAATAGCCCCTGCCATTCCAGGTTCATTTTCCTCAGCTATACCATTACCATTAATATCTTCCCACAATTTTCCTGAGTATGTAGCAATTTTTTGCGTACCAATACCCACTTGAAGGGCAACTCCTTGAGTTACTTCAAAGCCATTGCTGATTCCTTCTTGACTGTCTTGCTTCTTGATATGACTATGAATAATTTTGTTATTTTTTTCTCCTTCATTATCAAACCAATATCCATTAGGCAGAGTGATTTTTGCTTTATATGTTCCTAGTGGTAATTCTGCAAAAATAGCTTTTCCTTCTTGGTTAGTTCTTTGTGATACTATAAGGTTTCCCTCTTGATTGATTATTTCAATAAGGGCTCCTTCTATTAAAGGTTCATATATTCCTTTTAAACCGTTATGATTACTATCTTCAAATACAACTACTTCAGCGCCCGATGGCACAGCAATTCCAATGGAGCTGATGGTTTTTATTTCTCCACTTTCTATTTGAAAACTTTCTCCAACAAAAACTTTTTTATTTATGTTTCCATTCATTCCTACAGTTATTTTACTGTTTTCAGGCACATGGAGGAGAATTCTATATTTCCCTGATAGAAGTTGCGCAAATTCAAACTCGCCTAACCCATTGCTCATTGTTTCAGCTATCGACTTAAAATAGCCTTTCTCTTTAGGGTTCTCTATTTCAAGCTCAATTTTAATCTTTTCAAGAGGAGTGGAGGTAGTTTCCTCCTTTTCTCCTTTATCTTCCCAAAGGGTTCCTTGTATTTTTCCATAAGTAGGAAAGAATAAAGAAGGCAATTCTGCTACTTCCCCTGATTTGACAGTTATTGAAGTTATCACAATACCCTTTTCAATATCTATAGTCCACTGGTCTGCCTCAATTTCTTCTTTAACAACATTTTCCGGGATGGCAACTTTTACTTCATAACTGCCGGGCAAAATGTTCTCTATTTCCTCTTGTGTCTTATCTGAAAAAATAAAATCATAGGTTTCTTCTCCAACTATTTTTCCACTAATAGGAGTCCTTGACGGCAAAGGAACAAGGTTTTCAAAATTAATTTTTCCTGCCGGTATATAGGACACTTGGACTTCTCTTTCCTTTCCATCCACATGTAAAAAGTAGTCCAGTTTCTCTTTTTGGTTGATGGGTTGCCCTTCTATTTCTTCTATAACAGTATTATCAAATCCCTTCACTGTAAGGGTATACTCTCCAGGATAAAGCCCTTCAATGGTATATAACAATTCTTTTTCATGAATAGAAAGGGTCTGTATAAGATTATTTTCTTTATATAAATTAATTTCGCTATTAATTTTAATATTTTCTTCAGGTACATTTATTTTAAATACTACAGTAGTAAAAGGAGTAAAATCAATTTTCTCTATTCTCTGTTCTCCTTGAGCAAGAGTAATTTCTTGCTCAAGGGTAGCAATAAATCCCCTCTTTTGGTCTTCTTGATTGAGTAAAGTTTTAAGAGTATAAATTCCCTCTTCTAAATCTTCAAAAAAAGCCTCTCCCTTTTCATCTGTTACTTGCTTTTGGATAACTTCTTCTTCCTTCAACAAAAGAATTTGAGTACCGACAATGCTTTGTGAAGAAAAAACCTCTTCTACTTTCACCCTTACACTACCTTTAAGCGTTATGGGAATCAAATCAAGGGTTCCATCTTCTAATTCATAAAAACCGAAAGGGTTTTTCTCCATCGTATCAGAAAACCCGGATGAGGGTAAAGCAATATAAGCCTTTTGTATATTTTTATTCAAAGGATAAAAATATAATCCTTCTGCATTTGTAGTAAATACCTCCCAAAATAAATCTTCTTCAAATTGAGTGTAAACCTTTATCCCTTCTAGTCCTCTTTCCTCCGGCTCCTGTGCTCCATTATGATTGTTATCTTGAAATACTTTTCCTTCTGCCTTCCCTTCTTCAACAAAAGGTACTTTAATTTTTTCAACTGTTTCTATATCTTTCTTTGAAAAAAGAATAGGTAGTTCTTTTTCTTCACTTAAAAGCCTTCCTACAAGTAAAATTTCAACAAAATCTTCGCTAGAAGTAATACTTTTTACCTCTTCCCAATTTCCTTTATACTCTTCTTTTAAAACCCACAGGCTTTTTGAGGTTGGCTTGTTTTCTTCACTAACAAAAATCTTTTCCTCCCCTTGAGGCATTTGAGTTAGCACAAAACTCTCTGGAAGGGTCAAAAAAGTATTTTCTCCACCTTCCATCTGCTTTTGCCAATGAATTTTTGCTATTGCTTTCTCTGCATCTATTCCTTCTATATATACATGGTCATACTTTTTTTCTGAAAACCCAAAGGTCTTTTGAACTGTGTATTTTTCCTTGCTTTCCAAAGCTAAATCCATCACCGAAATACTTTGACTATTCTCTCCATGAACGTTTTTATAGTAAACTTCAATTTCACCAAAGGCAGGAGCCTTTATAAGAGGAAATACCAGATCAATAGCCTCTTCTTTTTTTATTTCCTTTAATAACTCTACTACTATCGTCTCTCTTCCGTTTTCCTTAAACATACCAAGGGTTCTCATTTGGGAGAGTTCTTCAAATAATGAAGTATTAAATTCACTCCCTTTAGGCAGTTTAATTCCCAACAAAGATGCCTGTCCTCCATTTTCTTGGAAGGAAGTAACTTTTAGGTGCAATCCATCTTCTAAAAAGGCTAATGTCCTTCTCTTTTTCATCATCTTTGGCTTCTTCTATATCCCTTGCAGGAAGGGTATTATTAACAACAATATGATAAATATCATTTTCATTTTTATAAGGAACAATTTCTATTTCTACATCATCAATTCTTTTCGTGTTTTCAGGAGCTGTTACTTGGTGAAGCCTATAACTTCCTGCCGGAAGAAACTTTTCACTCAGATACTTCCCATTTTCAGTTGTAAACTCCAGTATGTTTTTTTCAGTTTCATCAATTACCACATAGCTACTTTCTTTTGCTAAATAAAGCCCGTCAACATAACTTTCCATAGAAAAAAGGCCTTGTTTTCCATAGGCCCAAAGATTTACAAATATTTCTTTTTCGCCTTTCCATTCATATTCGGCGGTACTATCATCAAAAACATAGTTTTTATATCCCATTTCTTTTGGGGAGAACTTTAATAATCCTTCTTCTTTATCACCAAGGTTAATGGCCAGACTTTGGTCTTTTGTTTCCTTGCTTTCCACTTTTTCATTGTTAAAGGCTATGTCAAAAGCGCCAGTTAAGGGTACTGTTTCCCACTTTCCTTGTGGGTTTATCATTAAACCCTTATACTCAATATGAACTTGAATTTCTTCATGCTTTTCAGCTTTTCCTTCTATCCCCATCGTCATTGCCAGGGTTATTAACAAGAAAAGTGAGATTATACATTTGCACAATAGACTGGATTCTGTTTTTTTCATTTTTCCCTCCATCTTTATATCCCTATGGCGTGTTCATTATTTTCATTATTATATCTGTCTACCTTATCGTAAAACATGGCTTTTCATTTGTCAACTCACGATTTAATCTGTAAATTTTATTTCTTAATTTGCTACTCCCTTCCTTTTTCGTGGTATAATAATCATTATGCATTTTAATGATTATAGGATATAAAGGAGAGTGTAGATCTATGAGCAAAAAGGAAAATGGATTATCCTCTTCTCAATGGTTTAAATTAGATAATGCAGGTAAGCTTTATCCAGCTATTCGTTCTTCAACTTGGTCCAGTTTGTATAGGTTAACAATTTCTCTTTATCAATCGGTTAACCCAGAAATTTTGCAAAAAGCCGTTGAGAGCATTCGTCCTCGTTTTCCTTCTTTTTTCGTGCAACTTCGAAAAGGCTTTTTTTGGTATTATTTAGAAGAAAACCCACAACCTTTTACCATTTTTCCCGATCGCGGTTATCCTTGTAAGCCTTTAAAGCTTAAAGAGAATCACCAATACTTATTTAGGGTTTTATATTATCAAAATACTATTTCAGTTGAATTTTTTCATGCTCTTACCGATGGTACAGGGGCAATGATCTTCACTAAAACCTTAATTGCTCAGTATTTACGTCTTTTAGGGATTGATATTCCCGTTTCTGAGGGGATTTTAGCTTTAGATTTTCCTCCCTCTTTAGAGGAAGTGGAAGATGCTTATAGTAAATTGCCTTTGCCTACCATCAAAAATTCCCGCAAAGAAAGTAAAGCCTTTCTCTTATCTGCCAAGCGTAATCTTTTAGGTGAACTATATATTATTAGCGGCATTATTCCTTTGTCTGATTTATTAACTGCTGCAAGGGCTCATCATGCAACTATAACGGAATATATTGTTTCTACATTAATTTTTACCATTTATCAAACCCAACAGCATTACCCCTCTAAAAAGAAAAAACCTGTAAAAGTGTCGGTTCCCGTTAATATGCGAAGTTTTTTTCCAACAAGTACCCTGCGCAATTTTGCCTATTTTATTAACCCCGGTATTCATCCGGGCTACGGACATTATACCTTTGAAGAGGTTCTAAAAGAAGTACAGGGCTTTATGAAATATTATCTTCGCCCTAAATTTCTTTTTTCCAGTATCGCTACCAATGTCGCCTCTGAAAAAAATCTTTTCATTCGTTTGGCTCCCCTTCCTATCAAAAACCTTATTATGCAACTGATTTTTATCCAAACTGGGGAAAAAACTGTTACTACTACTTTTACAAATGTCGGTTCTTTTCTTCTTCCTCCTCAAATGGAATCTCATGTAAAAGATTTTGAATTGGTTCTGGGGCCCGCTTACACACCAAGAAGCAATATTAGTGGGATTAGCTATAAAGATTCTTTCAAAATCACCTTTTCTCGTAATACAAATAACCCTGATATTGAAAAGCCTTTTTTCCAATTTCTCATTAAACAAGGGCTTCCTGTGAAAATTCAAAGCAACCTAAAGGAGTAATGAACATGTCCTATTGTGTAGAATGCGGTGTCTCTTTAGATGAATCCTTATCAAAATGTCCCTTGTGTCAAACAAAGGTTTATAACCCCAATCGCTCTCATCTTCCTGCCGAATCTAGTCATTACCCTCCTGTTGAACAAGAAGATTTGACAACTGTAACCAAAAAAAGTTTTCTCATTTTAATCTCTATAGCCTTTTTGTTTCCTGCAGTTGTCTGTATTTTTATTGATTTACTAACAACCGGCAGATTTACATGGTCCTTTTTTGCTATTGGCGCATTATTTACTGTATGGATTAATTTATTTATATTAATTATTGTAAAAAAATATAAACCTTATACTGCTATTTTTACTGGCGCTGTTACTCTAAGCGGATACCTTTGGTCTATTGAAAAATTAACGCTAGGAAATGGTTGGTTTGGTCATTTGGCTCTTCCCATTGTTTTGTTTCTAGCTCTTGGAACTTTTATTTTAATTTCCAGTATACGACATCGTTTAATTAAAGAACTTGATGTTCCGGCTTGCTTCCTAGTTTTTTTGTCATTATTCCTTTTCGTAGTTGAATTATTACTTTCCAGCTTTCTTTCTCACAATCTTTCTGTTTTTTGGTCTCCTATTGCTTGCGCCCCTTGTGTGCTATTGGCTTTTATTCTCTTCCTTTTACAAAGAAACCCTTCACTAAAACTTGCCTTAGAAAAAATCTTTCATTTTTAAACATATTTTTTTATATTGTATTATAATTAATATAGTTTATTGTATTATTTATAGGAGGTAAATATGAATTTTCTCAATGTATTGCTTGCATACATGACCATCTTTTTTTCTATTAATATTACCCCCACTACTTTACCGCAGTTGTATGAATATCAGGTTGACAGTGCAACTGAAGTAGTTGCTACAACCCATCCTACAGGTTTTACT
>CAZEIB010000014.1:17442-18980 GCA_964511785.1 uncultured Oscillospiraceae bacterium | reverse complement strand
GCTTGAACCCCTTGCAGGTATTCTTCTAAAGAAATTCCTTGCTCATACATGGCTGTTGCATGGTGAATGCCTACAAAGCGCACATGCCATGGCTCATATTGATAACCTGTAATCTCTTCCCAGCCTAGTTGATAGCGAATAATAAATCCGAAACGGTGAGCATTATCAGCAAGCCAAATTCCTGCTTTTGTATTTGCAAAGGTAGCTGTAAGGCTGGTGTGTACATCTTTTTCACCTAAGTCCATGGCCAAACCAAGTTGATGCTCACTGGTTCCCGGCTTGGCTACATACTCATCTGCCCCTTCCTCACCAACTTTTTTTGCTTTTTTTTCATAGCTTCTATAGCCAGATACTGCTAATAATTTAATTCCCTCTTCCTCTTTAGCTGCCAAAAACATTTCTTCCAGCCCCTTGGCTGCATTAGCTTGTTGCAAACGCAAGGTTCCTTGAACTTTGGTGTTCACAAGTTCGGGCAAAAAATTTTCACTTAAAGGAAAGTCTCTATTCACTAAGAACAGCTCTCCTTCATGATTTCTATGAGGTAGTGTGTTGGTGAAAGTAGTATGAAACAAGGTTCCTGTTAATAAAAGCATTGAAATAATTTTTTCTACCACAACCTGGTCCTCCCCTTTTATTCTTTGTTATTATACCATGTTTTTAAGGCTGTGTTAAATATCTTTTTCATATATACTTTTTTTTACACCAAAAAACAGGCCTTGATCAAGGCCTGTTTTGCGGACATTAATTCATTGGTTTCATAGTACCAGTTAGCTCTTCTAAAGATACATTTAATATTTCTGCAATTTCAATCATTAATGTAATACTGGGATTTCTTTTTTTGCCTGTTTCTAATTCACATAAATAGGCTGTACTTATTCCCAACAACTTCGCTAATTCCTTTTGGCTTAAATTTGCCTTGACGCGATATTTTTTAATTAATAACATCATTCATCTTCTCCGTTTTAATCTTTGAGTTAAAAATGATTTAATCTTTATGTCCTATAGTTAATTTATATGAAACTCTACTTTTTGTCAATAGTTTACCTATTCTCACCAAATTTCTTTTACAAATTTGCTGTTTCTTTAATTTTTTTGTTTTTTTCCCTCATATTTGCATTTTTTTTGACAATGTGTGATACAATATAGTTAGCTAATAGCTACAGTTTTCTTACCATTGAGGTGATTTTTATGAATATCGGAGAAAGAATTAAACTTTATTTACAAAAACTCAAATATACCCAGTCTAAGTTAGCTGAGGGGATTGGTGTTTCCGACGCCTTTCTAAGCCAAATTATCAATGGTAAACGTACCCCTTCTTTATCGCTGATTAAAAAAATTTCTGCTCACTTAAATATTCCTCTGTATGCTTTTTTTATTGAGGCGGACGGATATTGTGACAATGAAAAGCTTCTCTATCTTCATAAGTTGATTTACGAGTCTGACTCTTTATCTGCTGCCGACTTAGCTTCTTTCCTTCCCCTTGTGGAGTTGCTTAAAGAGAAGAATACCACCACCCCTGCCTTTTGCAAGCCACTTAC
>CAZEIB010000014.1:4593-17432 GCA_964511785.1 uncultured Oscillospiraceae bacterium | reverse complement strand
ATCCTAACCCCCTTCCTCTATACTTAATGCCTACTTTTGCAGTAAGCACTTCTTTAGAAGATGCGCCTAAGGTATTATCAAATATTACTGATATAAAAATTCCAACAGCTTTTTCAGACTGTACAAAATATTTTCTCATCCAAATTAAGGATGATACCATGGAGCCTTTTTTAGAAAAAGGCAGCAGCGTCGTTGTGGCTAAGGGAACTTCTCCTGCTAAAGGCACATTGTCTTTTGTATGTGCTAATATTAATCATATTACCCAATATATTGTTGCTTACTACTTTTTAGATGAAGAGCGCATTATTTTAAAGTCTGTAAATGCCAACTATGATGACATTGTTGTTGACCAAAGTGATTTAATCTCTGCAGAAGCCATCGTATATGTTTGCCATCAATAGTGGAAATAATAAAAAGCCTTAGCAAAATATTGCTAAGGCTTTTTATTATGAGGTAACCAACCATTTTTCGATTTTTCCAATCCACTGTTCTTTGTCTTTTTGATTTAGTCTGATTTTTATTTTTGTTCCTTCACTTTCATGCTCTTCTTCCAATACTTGTCCGATTTTCCGTAATTCCCCTATCCCTTGATAACTTGAAAAGGGGATAAAAAGTAATAAATCTTCCTGCTCTCCTTGAATTTTTTCTTCAATTTTATCAAGGAGTCTGTCTATTCCTTCTCCGGTTTTAGCTGATACTGGAATACCTCCACAAATCATAGGCGGGGTTGTTACTTGGTCCCATTTATTCAATACTTCAATGCGTGGCTGTTCTGTAGCCCCTAACTCTTCTAACACCTCTAATACTACTTGGTGCTCTTGCTCTGCCTTTGAAGAAGAAGCATCTGATACAATACATACAATGTCTGCCAGTACTGCCTCTTCCAATGTAGATTCAAAGGCTTTCACCAAAGAGTGAGGAAGCTTACGAATAAAGCCTACGGTATCTACCAACAAGAAAGGAACTCCTTCTTTTCTTTCTACCTTACGGCTAGTGGCATCTAAAGTTGCAAAAAGCTTGTCTTCCACATATACTTGAGACCCTGTAACCATATTTAACAAAGTGGATTTTCCTGTATTCGTATATCCTACCAAAGCTACTACAGGTATTTTATTTTTTTCTCGACTTTTTCTTCTCAAATCCCGCTGTTGTTCTACCTGTTTAAGTTCGTTACGTAAATCCGTCATTTTATCACGTATTCGCCTTCGATCTACTTCAAGTTTTGTTTCACCGGGCCCTCTAGTGCCAATTCCTCCCCCTAAACGAGAGAGTACCAAACCTTCTCCAATTAACCTTGAAGATTGATAGGTTAGTTGAGCTAGTTCTACCTGTAACTTCCCTTCCTTGCTTTTTGCTCTTTGGGCAAAAATATCCAAAATTAAACCGGTTCTATCAACAACCTTAACTCCTAACATTTGTTCCAAGTTTTTTAATTGAACCCCTGTAAGTTCTTCATCAACAATAAGTAAGTTTCCTTGATGCTCTTGTAATTTAAGGGCAACTTCCCCTACCTTTCCTTTTCCGATAAAGGTGGCCGTATCCGGTTTATCCCTCTTTTGTAATATTTTTTCAACTACAACTGCTCCAGCTGTTTCTGCTAGGCTTTGTAGTTCTTCTAAGGATTCTTCACTTTCAAGGCCAATTAAAATCGCATGTTCCTTCTCTTCATCTACATCATGGCCCTCATCTCTACCAATAAGCTCATCTGCAGCATATATCTCATCCATCCAGGCCTTTTGGGTAATACGGTGATATGGCAAAGGACCTGCCAGCTTCACCTGCAATTTCTTCTCCTCGTTTTCGTAAAGAAATCCGGCTGACACCATAGGTTGATCTTCCTTGACCCCTTTCCCAATAGCAACCATCGCATCAAAGCGAATGTTTTTCAAGGCGCTCTCATCTACAGAAGATAATAGAGGCGCTCCGTTTGGGTGGGTGTGTATACAACGTAGCCCTGATAAGCGTTTAGAGTTTCGCCTCAAGCGCATAGGTGGTAGTTCAATAGAGGCAATATCTCCAATTATGATTTCAACCACTTCCCCGTTACGAGTTAAGTATACGCCTACTTCTCGCTGAATTCGTATAGAAATTTCCCACAATTTTATGGTCAATTCCTCGGGTAGAAAATCATTTTTTTCATAGGTTTCTTCATAAAGCTGATTTAACTCCATTAAAATACTATTTCTAATTCCTTCAATATTTCCCTTTACATTCATTTTTCTTTTGGAGCAGCAAAAAGCTGCTCGCCCCTTTCATCCATATTTGGGTAAGAAGAAGCAAGCAGCTTTTGCCACTTTTTATGCACTTGCCATAAAAGCTACTTTTAATTGTAAGCCTATTGTAAGCCTTGCTTTTTTTTGTAGTCCTCTATGGCTGCTTGAATTGCTTCTTCAGCTAATAAAGAGCAATGTACTTTAGGGGCAGGTAGTCCGTCTAAAGCTTCCATTACTGCCTTATTGGTTAATTGTAAAGCTTCGTCTATGGTTTTTCCTTTTACCAGTTCTGTTGCCATACTACTGGTTGCAATGGCAGCGCCACAGCCGAAGGTTTTAAATTTTACATCTACTATAATATTATTTTCAACTTTAATATCCATTTTCATAATGTCACCGCATTTGGCATTGCCTACTTGGCCGGAACCACTGGCATTTTCAATTTCACCAACATTACGTGGGTGTTCAAAATGATCTAATACTTTCTCACTATACATGGCTTACTTCCTCCTATTATAACCTATTTAATAAATAGTGGTGACATTTCTCGTAGGGTTTTCACAATTTGCGGTAATATTTTTAACACTTCATCTACTTCCTGCTGGGTACTTTCATGGCTTAAAGTGAGGCGTAGACTTCCGTGGGCAATTTCATGGGGCATACCAAGGGCTAGCAGCACATGAGAAGGGTCTAAGGAACCACTGGTGCAGGCAGAGCCACTGGAAGCGGCAATACCGGCAAAATCCAATCGTAAAATTAAGGCTTCTCCTTCAATAAACCGAACAGATACGTTAACGTTATTGGGTAATCTGTTTTTTCTACTTCCATTTACCTTCACATCCGGAATTTTCTCTATAATTCCATCTATCAGATAATCGCGAAGATGGGCAATATATTCTGCACTTTTTTCAAGATTCCCAACAGCCTTTTCAATGGCCATCCCTAATCCAACAATCCCTGGCAGATTTTCTGTGGTAGGTCGTTTTCCTCTTTCTTGAGCGCCCCCCTGAAGAAGGTTTTCAATACGAACCCCTTTTTTGATATATAAAGCTCCAATTCCTTTGGGACCATGAAACTTATGGGCTGATAAAGATAGGGCATCTACTTGCATTTCTTTTACATCAACCTCAATGGCACCTATTGCTTGCACAGCATCTGTATGGAATAAAACTTTATGCTTTTTGGCAACTTCTCCAATTTCCTTAATAGGTTCAATAGTTCCAACCTCATTGTTTGCAGTCATCACAGTAATTAAAATGGTCTGATCTGTAATGGCCTTTTCTACCTCTTCCGGATCAATTCTTCCTTCTTCATCAACTGGCAGATAGGTTACTGTAAAACCATTTTTTTCAAGCCATTGACAGGTGTGAAGTACTGCATGATGTTCAATACTGCTGGTAATAATATGGTTCCCTTTATTTTTATGGGCAAAGGCAATGCCTTTAATTGCCCAGTTATCACTTTCTGTTCCACCGGAAGTAAAATAAATTTCCTGACTATTTGCACCAATAGCATCGGCTACTTGCTGCCTCGCTTTTTCTATGGCTTTTTTAGCTTCCCTACCTGTAGCGTAAATACTACTACCATTTCCATAGTTTTGCGTAAAGTAGGGTATCATTTCTTCTAATACTTCAGGGTCTACACTGGTTGTGGCCGCATTGTCCATATAAATTTTATTCACTGGGCCTCTCCTCCATTATTCATTGATGGTATCTTGGGCGAGGATTTCTCCTAAGGTTACATTGTCTAATAAAGAATTGATTTTTTCATCTAAATACTCCCAAATTCTTCTACTGGGGCAACCTTCGCTTTTATGGCAGATTCCTTCATCTTCTAAGCACTGGGCAAACTGTAAGGGACCTTCTGTAAGGTCTAAGATTTCTCTTATTGTAATCTCTTCCGGTTCTCTGGAAAGCATATATCCTCCCTGAGCTCCACGTACGGTGTTTACCAGCCCTCCTCGTCGCAAGTTACCTAGAAGTTGTTCTAAATACTGCTCTGGCACCCCGGTTTGGGCTATTTCCTTAAGAGGTTGAGGACCTTTTCCCGCTTTTTTTCCAAGGAAAACCATAGCATGCATACCATATTTCCCTCTTGTTGACAGTTTCAATCCTATCCTCCTTTAATACCCTAGTTATTTAATCGGGTATCCTTTAATATAATAGCACAGCTCCTAAGGGCTGTCAATGATTTTTCCAAGATATTCCTGCCTTTTTCTCTTCTCAAACCAACAAAAAGCCAATTGTATTTTTACCAGTTTTTTGCTGGTTCAACTTTCTTTTTTAAAGGATTGGTTCCATAAAAAAGGGAAGAGTTTTTTTGCTTTAAACCAACTTTCAGCAAACTACCTGAATTTTTCCTAAAAATTTTATCCTTAGGTTTGTTCATTCAAGAACATGGTGGCTTTATTATTGTTTTATTAATAGGCTGAAAAAACTGGGTAAATAAAGCTTCACATAAGGGTATCGAAAAATAAATTTACTAACTTATACAACCATATCTTAATTTACTTAAAGGGTGCCGATAACTCAGCACCCTTTAAGTAAATTAGATTCTAACAATTTTTTATTTATTTTTTCGATCAATATCCCTTGCAACAGATATTCCTGTTACACTTGCCTGCATCAATCCCCTTGTAATTCCCGCTCCGTCACCAATAGCATATAAACCCTTAATCGGGGTTTCAAAATGATGATCTACAATCACCTTGCTGGAGTAGAATTTCACCTCAACCCCATACAGTAAAGTGTTTTTACTATACAGGCCCGGTGCCAGTTTATCAAAAGCCTTTAAAGCTTCTACAATACTGGTTAAATGCCTTGGGGGAAGAACAAAAGACAGATCGCCTGGTACTGCATTTTTTAGGGTAGGTACTGTAGTGGATCTTTCCAACCTACTGGCATCGGTTCTGCGCCCTTGAAGCAAATCTCCAAGGCGTTGAACCATAATAGGCCCACCGGTTAACATATTGGCTAATTTCGCAATATATCTTCCATATTCAATCGGTTGATCAAAGGGTTCAGTAAAGCTGGTAGATACAAGCATTGCAAAGTTGGTGTTTTTTGTTCTTCTGTTTACATCCCCATAGCTATGCCCGTTCACTACTGCAATTTGATCCTCATAATGTTCTTCACTTACTTCTCCACCCGGGTTCATGCAAAAGGTACGTACTTTATTTTCGTAAGTATCGCTAAAGTAAACCAGTTTTGCTTCATACAGGTGTTTTGTAAGGTGATCCATAATAGAGTTTGGCACCTCTACCCTTACCCCGATATCCACTTCATTGTTTTTAGTTCTCAAGTTCAAACGGTTTGCCTCTTTGGTTAACCAAGTTGCTCCACCTCGTCCGGGAGCCGCAATAATATAAGGGGCCATGGCAATGGATTCTTCCCCTCTTTTGCTTTTCAGTTTTACCCCTATAGCCTGATTATTTTCTACCAATATTTCTGTAGCATCTGTCAACTCTAAAAAAACCGCCTTGGTATTAGCCACTAAATAATCATACATGTTTTCCAATACACGCCCTGCATTTTCCGTACCTAAATGTCTTACAGGGCAGGGAATTAAGCGAATATTATGTTTGCTTGCCTCATAGGCTATTTCATCTACTTTTTTATCGTTTAAACCATGTACTACATCGGGGGCGCCAAATTTCATATATATTTTATCTGCATCGTAAATAAGTTCTTGTGCTTTAGGATGACCTAAGTAATCGCTAATTTGCCCACCTACCTCATCACTTAAAGACAATTTTCCATCTGAAAAAGCCCCAGCACCCGCCCATCCATGCATAATTCCGCAGGGGGTACAATGAACACATTTGCCAGTAGTTCTGGCAGGGCAGGTTCTTTTGGCAATAGCCAAACCGGAATCTACAATTAAAATATTGCTTTCAGGTTGCAAGTGGGTTAATTCAAGAGCCGTAAATATTCCTGCCGGTCCTGCTCCAATAATCACTGCATCATAGGTTTTTGTATTCATTATACCTCTCCTTAAATTTCTACTCATTAAAAATAGCCCCGTGCAATATGCACAGGGCTATTTGCGACTTATTATAGCATTTTACCTCTTTTAATGCAAACATCGCCCCTTTTATTCCGTCATCATTTTAATGATTTCCATATCAGTTTGGCGCATTCCTTCTTTTCCTAAGCGGCCTACCTGTTTTATAGTATTCTCTACTCCTTTTTTAACAATTCCTTCACCATCTTTAAACTCTTTACCTGCCAAAGCCATTTCGTAGCCTAAAATAGCCGCATCTACTGCACTGGCAATTTTGGCAGCGCAAGAAGGTTTAGCGCCGTCACAAATGGTTCCCGAAAGAATTGCCACACTGTTAACAAGAACATGACTAATTAGGTCTAAATCGCCCCCTTGTAAGTAAGCAATTCCCGCCCCGGCAGCAGATCCTGCCGTAATAACACCACAGTAGGCTGATAAAAAACCGATTAAGGTTTTCTGCCTAATGGCAACTAAATTTGCCAGTATCAGGGCTCTATATAACATTTCTTTAGAACTGTTTAATTCTTTAGCGTATTCAATAATCGGAACAGATACGGTAATTCCTTGATTTCCGCTACCTGAATTAATCACTACGGGCATTTCACACCCTGACATTCTAGCATCGGAACCTGCTGCTGCATAAGCCTTAGCCCTCACTCTAACATCTTCTTTTCCGTAACTATTTAAAATAACTTTCCCTATCCCCACTCCCCAATAATTCTCCAGTCCTTCTTGGGCAATGGCATGGTTCAGGTTTATTTGCCTGTCTAACACCTCTTTTACCTCTTCAATAAAACAATTTGAAGCAAAATCAAAAATTCTTTCAATGGTTAACAATTCTTCATCTGGGTCTGTTTCAATATTTTCTTTTTTTAAATCACTTTTTAAAAGAGCCTTCCCATTTTTTTCTATCCTAATGATATTGGTATGCCTATCTGCAATCCAGACAAACCCATTCTCTTTTCCCTTTTCTGCATATATTTTAATTTCAAAAATCCTTGCACTTTTATTTACTTTTACAACAATTCTCTTTTCCTCTAAAAACTTTTCTATTTGATTCATTTCTTCTGCAGATACTTTTGCTATAACTTCCAACCCTTTGCTTACATCTCCTGCAATAATTCCTGCTGCACAGGCTGCCTCTATTCCTTTTTTGCCATTGGTATTTGGTACGATAACCCCTTTGGCATTTTTAATAATATTGCCGCTTACTTCAACAATTACTTTATCGGCTATTTCTCCTAAAGCCTTTGTTACTACTGCTGCCGCATAGGCAATAGCAATGGGTTCTGTACATCCCATTGCTACTGTGAGATTTTTGTGAAGTACCCTTACATATGCTGAATACAAATCTTCTTTTCTCATAAAGCATCTCCGATGGTTGTAAATATTCACTGTTAAATGAATTTTTTCACCTTTCCCTCTTGTTCTACAATAGCTAGCACTAAGGGCTTAGGGAAAATAGCCTCTTTGCCAATAACAAGGGCCTTTACAATTCCCTCTTTTGCTCTATCTCCTTTTTCCTTAGATGAGCTATGAATTGTTGCCAGTATTTCTCCTTTTTCAATTTTTTCTCCAATACGTTTATGCAGTACAAAACCCACTGCAGGATCAATAACATCCTCTTTTTCTTTTCTTCCCGCTCCTAATTCTTGAGCAATAATTCCTAAAGAAATGGTATCCATTTTTTGTATGTAGCCACTGGTTTTAGCTTCAACAAAAACTTTTGTTTTACTTTGGGGCAATAGCTCAGGACTATCACAAACTCTTCCATCCCCTCCTTGGGCTATAATCATTTCTTTTAGCTTTTTAAGACCTTTGCCTTGATTTAATGCTTGAAGCAGTTTTTTATACCCTTCCTCTTGGGTTTGAGTAACACCACTTACCAATAACATATAACTCCCTAAAATTAAAGATACTTCCAATAAAGGGCCTTGGGTTCTACCTGCCAAAACATCTATAGCATCTTTCACTTCTAAACTGTTTCCTACATGAGAACCTAAGGGTTCATCCATATCGGTAATAACCGCCATGGTGTTTCTTCCTGAAAGTCTTCCGATTTCAACCATCTCTTGAGCCAGTTCTATACTTTCTTCCAAAGTAGGCATTAAGGCACCGGCACCGGTTTTCACATCCAGAACAATTCCTTTGCTGCCACTGGCCAGTTTTTTGCTCATAATAGATGAGGCAATTAGCGGCAAACTGTCTACTGTAGATGTTACATCTCTAAGAGCATATATTTTTTTATCTGCTGGGGCAATATTACTGCTTTGCCCAATGACAGCGCAGCCTATTTCTTGAACTTGTTTAATGAACTCTTCTTCACTTAATTCAATTTTAAAGCCCTTTATACTCTCTAATTTATCTAATGTACCACCTGTATGGCCTAAGCCTCTTCCGCTCATTTTGGCAACAGGTGCACCACAGGCAGCCACCAAGGGTACTAAAATTAATGTGGTGGTATCTCCCACCCCTCCTGTAGAATGTTTATCTACCGGTATTCCTTTAATTTTGCTTAAATTCACCATATCTCCGGATTCTGCCATGGCTAAAGTTAAATGAGTGGTTTCTTCGGGGTTCATTCCATTTAAACGAATGGCCATAAGTAAAGCTGCCAGCTGATAGTCAATTTGATTGTTTTGAGCTGCCTCTTTCGCTACAAAATCACATTCTTCCTTTGTAAGAGGCTTTTTAAGTTTCTTTTTTTCGATAATTTTTACCATGTCCATAAAGGATTCCTCCTTAATTTTTTAATTGTTCATAAGACAATTATACCACAGGGGTAATTCATAAGTATAGATAAGCTTTTTATTGGTCGTGTCCAGAGATTCGCAATTTTTACTGCAACAAAAAAAGACAGGTTACCCTGCCTTTTTTTATTGTAAAAACTATTATGCTTCAAACAATTCCTTTTCTGCTTTTAACACATGTTTTTGATCTTCAATTAGTCGAATAAAGCGGTTACGGTAGTCTTTGGCAGCCTCTTTCAATTCTTCTACATCTTTTAGTAAGTTTTCCTTTTCACTTGTAATTCCAGACAAAACAGCATCGGCTTCTTTTTGTGCTTCATCTACTATTTTTTCAGCCCGATTATGTGCTTCTGCTACAGTTTCATCACTTACTCGTTGGGCGTTTACCAACAATTGACGTAAGGTTTCTTCCTGTTCTTTCCCCATAACGGAAGGAACTTGAGGGCGAGGTTGAGCCGCTACTACAGGAGCAACCACTTCCGGACGGATCGGTTTGTTTTCTTGAGCTTTAGCCTGCATTAGTTGATGCCTTAAAGCATTATTTTCTTCTTCTAAATCAAGTAGGTGATCGGTAATTTCATCGAGAAATTGATCTACTTCCACTGGATCATAACCTTTTCTTTTAAGGGTAAATTCTTTTTCTTCAATGATTTTAGCTGTAATGGCCATAGTCTTTCTCCTCTCAAATGCATATATTCAAGCATAATGTGATATACCATAAAACCATAGAGTTACAGGAATCCGTTTTTTACGATTAGGGGAACCTATGTGAACAATTTCCAGTCTGCCATATCCTCTTAAAGAAATGATATCCTCTAATAAAATATTTTTATCTTTTTTACTTACCGGTAAGTGATTGACTTTCACCAATCCTCTTTCAATATAGGAACTAACGGTATCGCGGGTTTTCCTCGTTGCAGCAGCCAATACTCCATCTAAGCGTAAAGAAGCAACAGTGATTTTAATTTCATTTTTTTGAACTTCTTGTTCAAAAACAACTTCCTCATCCACTTCTTTTACCTTAGCCCAAGTCGTCCCTACCTTCCCCAATGTTTCTACCAGTAAAGGAATACTTTGTTTCATTACAATGACCAATGCTTTATCTTTTGATAAAAGAATATCTCCTATATAGCTGCGGTCTATTCTCAAAGCTAAAACAGCACCTAAAACATCTCTGTGCCCAAGGGGCTTAGGGGGTTTTCCCTTGTAAATAATCTCTACTTTTCCTAAAGGAAAATTTGTCAAAGCAATTTCTCCGTTAGGACTAAAGCCTATAATCTGCCTTTCTCCTTGATCTAATCCGGAACATAACGTCGTAAAAACATTTTTCTTTTTGGCAGCAGCTATTGCATAAGCTATTTCAGGGGGTGTTAAAAACCGTGTAAAAGTATGTATACCTTGCTCATTACTTCTTTGCGCCAATTCTTCAATACGCTTTTTCTTATCTATTTCAATTTTATAATCTGCCATTTTATAAGAAAAACGCTAATAAGTTAATGATTAATCGTACAATGCCGCAAAGAAACACTGCTACTAAAGCAGACCAATCTACTTTTAACCACTTACGAGGCACATACCTTGTAATAAGCCTACGAATAGGTACCAATGCAGGTTCGCAAATTCTTTCTAACGTTTGGTAAAACACACTTTTTACTTTTGTAAAGAAAGGGTAAAGCATATATATCATAAAAGCAATTTCATAGAGTAAAATGGCAGTACGAAGAATGTTTAATATAAATTTTAGAGCCATTTGATTTTCCTTTCTATAAAATTCTATCTTCTGTAATTTCCCTGTAAAGGATTTTGCCTTCTTGCAAAGCCGTAACGGTCATTTCTTTCTTGATTCTCTTCATAAGGAACAGCATATACGGGCTGGTTGTACCCTACTGCCATAGGCTGTTCTTCATAGTCATAATCTTTTTGATACATAGGTGGGCGCTGACTGTTATATGAAGACCTGTTTTCATACCCTTGGTTTTGATGATTCGCTCTTGCTAAGCCGTTCAGTTTTCTTGTAGCATCGTCCATTTCAATTTGAACACTGGAGGGGCTGATGAAATAAACCCCTTTCACTGACACTTTACTAATTTGACAGTTTAAGGTATAGGCGGCTCCGCCCAACATATCTACACAACGCTGTTTTTCTACGTCACTGGCAATGTTTTCCATGTTAATCATAACAGAAGCATTGTTTCGAAGTGCTTCTATTACATCCTTACAAGTTTCTCTGTTGTTTAGTTGAATAATTTGTGCCTCCATGAAGTTAAGGGCTCTTTCCATCATTTGATCCATTGCCACACCGGGAAAAGCCACAACATTATTGAATCCCTTTTCTTCAATATAATTTTCTTCATTAGGGTAGTCCCCTTCTTCCCCTATTTGAGTTTGTGCGTAGCTGCCTGCGTAAGGGGACGGGGCACTGGAATCATAGGCTCTTTCATAAAGGTATTCTTCCTGATTCTCTTGAGGGTATCCATAAACATGGCCTGAGTCAATAAATTGGGTTTCGTAGTAACCCTCGTCGTTTCCATACTCTTCTTGCTCTCCATGCAAAAAGGTACCAACAATTCGGTCCCATCCCTCTTTCACCATATTTATAACGTCACTAAATGCCATGATACTCCTCCTAATTACTCATTAAATATTTTCGACCCTATTCGAAGGAGGGTAGCTCCTTCTTCGCTGGCAACTTTATAATCACCAGACATTCCCATAGATAGGGTGTTCATTTTAATATTGGGAATTTCTCTTGTTTGAATATTTTTAAAAATACTGTTCATTTCTTTAAAGTAAGGACGCAACTGTTCTTGGTTATCACTTTGAGGCATCATTGCCATTAGTCCTTGTACATTCAAGTTTTTATATCCTTGAATTTCTTCTAAAAAAGAAATAATTTCTTTAGGGGAAACTCCAGCTTTTTGTTCTTCTCCTGCCACATTAACTTGCACTAATACCGGCATGATAATTTGATGTTTGTTCCCTTGTGTATCAATTTCCTTCGCCAGAGAAATTCGGTCTAAAGAATGGATAAGATATACCTTATCTATTATATACTTGACTTTGTTCCTTTGCAACCTTCCAATGAGATGTATACGAAATTTTTCATATAAAAAAGGATATTTCTCCTGAATTTCCTGTACCCGATTTTCTCCAATATCTTTTATTCCCATATTTGCAAGGGGTAAAATTTTTTCTATAGGCTGTGTTTTTGTAACCGGCAATAGCTCAGGAACTTTTCCCTTTACTGTTTGAGCAATTTCTACTAATTCTTCTTGAAGCTGTTCAATTCGTTTTTTGATATCTTCCATTTTTAATCACTTTCTTTATTTTCCTGTTGCTTTTTTAATGTACAATAATTGTTAACCCTTCAAATAACAAACTGGGATTAATGGGCGCTACATAGGCCCAACTGCTATCTTCGCTAATAACCGTGACCGGTACAAAAGATTTTCGATGACCATCTGCCAGTACAACAACCCCTATCATATCGTCTTTTTTGGTAAGACTGCGTTTTGGTACAATTAAACTTCCTACATCTTCTCCAATTTCTGCATCACAAACCCTAATGTCCAGCACCGGTTTTACATCGGAGTTAATATCCATTCTTACCAATAACTTATCCCCTGCTTTAGAAGTGGAAATTACTTTTCCCTCTACAACAGTATTTTCAAATTGTTCCAGCTTAATTTTATAAGTATTTCCCTGTGCAGGATTCCAGTTGCTTTCCTGTGATAAGAAAAATACTCCCCATTTGTTTTCATCAACCAGGCGATAGATGGGGGTTTTTCCCCTTTGAACCGTTTCTTTCTCCGGTTTTTTTCCGGCAATCATCTCTGCTACTTGATTGGGCCCATAGTCTTCCATATTTGCAGTT
>CAZEIB010000014.1:0-4583 GCA_964511785.1 uncultured Oscillospiraceae bacterium | reverse complement strand
GTTGTTAGGCTTTCGAACCCATCGGTATAGAAACTTACAATACTTTGCTTGGCAGCAGTTCTGCTTCTGGTTGCATTACTAATTCGACTTGTATAGGTGTTTTCATCATGATAAAGTCTGGTTAAGCGCTGGTCTTCACTAAAGGTTGTTTTTAAGTAATCTTTTCGCTTACTCATTTCACTGGCTAAATCTGCTTCAATATTTAATAAGTTGCCTTTTGCCCCTTGGGAAATTTGACGGGCTTCTTTCGCTTTGTTTAATACATTTCCATCTAAATTTTCTAATTTTTGGTCATAAGCCGCTCTTTGTTCAATTAACTCTTTCAATCTGGCTTTAATATCAATACGGATATTTGCCAATCTGACAATGTCTGTTTGATTATGGCTACTGGTATATACTTTACAAATAGGTTCTTGCCTAAATACCTGGCTGCCTTCTTGGGCAATATATTCAATGCTATAAACCCCATCTTCTGCAAACACTTGTTCATTACGCACAATTAAGGCCTTTCCCGAGTAGTTATTTCCCAAGGATGCCGATTGTACAATTGCTTTTTTCTCCCCTCCTAAAGGCAATAAGGTTGTTACAATATAATAACCGCTTAAACCAAGTATTAATATAACTAAAAATACGCTAAAGAATCCTTTTTGTTTCTTTTGTCCAGGCCTTTTTCCAGGGCCTTGTGTCTGTTTTCTAATGGATTTTTTTACAGGCCTATTTCCCTGCTGTGAGCCTCCTCCCGGTGGCTGTCCATAAGGAGGAGGCATGTTGCCGGGTTGCATTCCTCTTCCCCATGGATCTTGTGGAGTTCCACTAGGGCCGGGGGGAAAATTGGGTTCTTGACTATTTGGATTGGGGGGTGGATAGTAATTCACATCCTCACTCCTTTCCCTTATTATTGTTGATGATGTAACTGCCTATGTTGATTCCCTTCAATATGACGAAGTTTTTCTAATAATTTTCTTTCCATTCTGGAAATTTGCATTTGAGAAACCCCCATATGTTTTGCAGTTTCTCTTTGTCCCAACTCTTGTTCAAATCTTAGTTTCAATAATTTTTTTTCTTTTGGGTTTACAATAGAATAAATCCAATGTAGCCAATCGTTTTCTTCTACTTGGTGAAAGCCTTGTTCCTCTTCGCCTATAAAAGTACTGAAAGGATTATCATTTTGCTCATCTATAGAGGCTTCTAAGGAAAAAACCTCTCCTTTTTCTCTAAATTCCAATAATTGCAAAATTTCTTCGATGGTCATGTTCATTTTTTCTGCTAATTCTTGAAAGTTAGGTTCACGAAAGAAGGTTTGATAAAAGTCATCTCGCGCTTTTTCTAAATGATACAGTTTGTTTTTCGCCCCTCTTGGTAAACGTAAAATGTTCCCTTTATCTCGTATATAATTTCGCAAATCTCCAACAATGGTTGGGGTAGCATAAGTTGTAAATTGAAGCCCTCTTTCAGGTTCAAATCTTTCTATTGCTTTTAACAACCCCATACTGGCCACTTGCTCTAAATCTTCTAAGTCAATACCTCTTCCAACAAACTTTTGAGCAATTCGTTTGGCAAAAGGCAAATAGGCCTCTACCAACTGATCTAGCCCTTGCTGGGAAGGATGCTGATAATAGTTTTCTATTAAAAGCTTAATATGATCTTGCGTCATGGCTTCTTCTCCCTATGATTCTTCTATGGGTAAAACAACTTCAATTTGCCAAATACCACAGGCATCGTGTTTAATATCTACACCTACAGTGAGGGTTGACAGTATGGCTTCAACAATTTGTACATCCGTATCCTTTGTATTTTGACATTCTTGGGTTCTTTTTCCTGTAAAAACAGTATGTACTTTGTTCCCATCTCGATAGCAGCTTACTTCCAAAGCTTCAATTTTTTGCTTTTGATGAAGTAAACAGTCACAGGCTTCATCTGCCCCTAAATGCAAGTCATCTAATAAATCGACTGAAAGACCCAATAATGCTCCCGCCCCTGCCAAAGCCATTCGTACCACTAGCTGCCAATTTTCATCTGCCGGTACTTTTAACTGTAATCCTTTATGTTCAAGCACTTTTACCATACCTCTCCATTTGCTTTTCAGTTACATTTAAAATTAGAAAGATAAGAAGATTTCTTTCTTATCTTTCTAATTTTATCATAATATTGATTATTTTCCCAATGATTCTTTTTGAGGGGAACTAGGGATAAATGCCTGATAGATGGCATTGATGGTTTTTTCCATATCTTTTTCATCAACACCAACAATAATAGATAGTTCTCCCGATCCCTGATCAATCATACGTACATTGATTTTAGCCCTTCCTAAGGCTTCAAAAAGTTTTCCGGCAGTACCCCAATGGTCTACCATTCCCCAGCCCACTGTAGCTACTAAGGCCAATTTATCCTTTACTGTTACAGCATCTGCTCCAGTAATAGATAAAATATTTTCAACAACCTCTCTTTGAAAAGGTTCCAGTCGCTCTTTTGTAACTACTATACACATGGTATCAATTCCTGTAGTTACATGATCGAAGGAAATGTTTTTTTCTTCCAGTACTTCAAGTACTTTTCGTCCAAAGCCCAATTCTATATTCATCATGGCTTTTTCAATATTGATTACACTAAATCCTTTTTTTCCCGCTAAGCCGGTAATGATATGAGGATTTTCTCCTTTTTGGATGCCGTATTCAATCCAAGTTCCCGGATGTTTTGGGTTATTTGTATTTCGAATATTTGTGGGAATACCGGCTTGATGTACAGGAAATATGGCATCTTCATGAAGCACACTGGCCCCCATATAAGAAAGTTCTCGTAGCTCCTGATAAGTAATTCGGTCAATTTCTAAAGGGTTTTTAACAATTCTAGGGTCTGCCATCAAAAAACCGCTTACATCTGTCCAGTTTTCATATACTGTTGCATGGGCGGCTCTGGCTACAATGGCACCGCTAATATCGCTTCCTCCCCTTGAAAAAGTACAAATTTCTCCTTTTTCATTTGCACCGTAAAAACCCGGAATAACGGCTTTGGTATAATTTTTTAAAATTTCTTCAAGTTTTTGGTAGGTTTCTTTATCGTTAAGCATACCCTTTTTGTTAAAAACAATAAAATTAGCAGGATCTAAAAAAGGCCAGCCTAAATAATTAGCAAGAAGTAAGCCGTTTAAGTATTCTCCCCTACTGGCAGCATAGGAAGGGGTGGCTTCCTCTTCTATTGCTTTTTCAATTTTCTCAAAGTAAGGGGTTAAATCAATGGATAGTTGAAGTTGATTGGCAATATCTAAATAGCGATTTTTAATCAAAGAAAATTCTTTTGAAAAGCACTCTTTGCTACTTGCTTTTTTTTGGCAAGCATAAAGTAAATCTGTTACTTTTTCATCTTGCTCTTCACGTTTTCCCGGTGCACTTGGTACAACATAGCACCTATCGCAATCCATTTGAACAATGTCCCTTACTTTTTTAAAGTGGGCTGCATCCGCTAAAGAACTGCCACCAAACTTTACAACTTTAATTCCCATCTTAACCCCTCCAAAAAAGAAATTCTCTCAAATTGTAACTTGCTTTTAAAATACTGTCAATTTTTGAAAAAGAAGCAGCTTTGAATTTTCTCAAAACTGCCCCTCTTCTCTTTAATTCATCGGATTTTCGTCTTCCTCTTCTTCATCGTCATAACTACCGTATTCTTCTTCCTCTTCAAGGATAGCTATAAACTTTTCAAATACTGTCTGTAGCACTTGGTCATCATCAACAGTTACATAGCAATCTTCTCCTTGGTCATCTTGATCTACTTTTAAGATAACTACTTCTTCTTCCTCTTCTTCTCCTTCGTCAACAGGAACTAAAATAATGTAATAGTCTTCCTCGTGCTCTACAGTCATTAAGTGTTCAAAACTGACTTCTTCATTGTTTTCATCAATAAGCTCAACAATATTGTTTTGTATTTCCATTTTTTCCTCTTCCTTTACAAAATAATCTCTCGGTTCTTGGCCTAAATCTAACCACTGTTGTAATATCACAGCTGCTGCCACTTTGTCAACTGTATCTTTTCGTCTGTCTCTTTTCATGTTTCCTTCTATTAAAGCTTTTTCTGCTACCAAAGTGGTCATTCGTTCATCTTGAAAAAAAACTTTCAATCCGTGTAACGATAGTTGTTTTGCAAAGTTAATGGTTTTTTCAGCCTGGCTTCCTAGGGTTCCGTCCATGTTTTTGGGAAGCCCACAGAGTATCCAATTTGTTTCATGGTGCCTACAAATTTCACTTATATGCTTTACATCAGGTCCATAACCAATTCGCTTATATACTTGTAATGGCTGAGCTATCAATCTACTTGCATCACTTACAGCAATCCCAATTCGCACATCCCCTATATCTAGGGCTACAATTTTTTGATTCATTAAACCACCTTAATACAAAATTCAGGGCAAGTAGGTGCACAATACCCACAACGAACACATTTGTCTAAGTTCACTTGTGCTTTCCCCTTTTTTATTTCTATAGCCTTTTGCCCGCAACGCTCAACGCATTTTCCGCAACCGATGCACCAATCATGGATCATCAGTTTTCTAGGAGCTTTACGGCTTTTTTCAACAGATTCTTTCTTCG
>CAZEIB010000013.1:15488-20289 GCA_964511785.1 uncultured Oscillospiraceae bacterium | reverse complement strand
ATTAATTAAAAGAAGTTGACCTTTATTAATAACAAGGCCGCTGGCGGTAATATGCCCTGTAGGGTTTTTGCGGTTGAACCACTGATCCATAGGGGTATTTTGTAAAAAATCCTCTAAAAGGGATAAATCTTCACCGGAAAAATATTTTTTATAAGCGGCAAAGGCTTCCATGGTAGGAATTTGCAGTTGCTGTAAAGTGGACATTAAGCCTCACCCTTTCTGTTTATCATACACCCTTAATATACCCTTAAAAAGATAAAGCTAAACAAAAAAAGAGCACCAATTTCGGTGCTCTTTTTTAGGACACAATATTTTGGTGTCTTTAAACAATAGTCAGCTCAATTTATTCCTGTTCTCGTATCACTTTACGTTGTATTTTACCGCTAACGGTTTTAGGCAGTGCCTCTACAAAAGCTACAACCCGTGGGTACTTATAAGGGGCAGTAGCCTTTTTCACATGGTTTTGCAGTTCCTTTACCAGTTGTTCACTTGGGTTAAAGCCTTTGGCCAATACAATGGTGGCCTTTACAATTTGCCCCCTGTCAGGGTCCGGTACAGCGGTAATGGCACATTCCAATACACAGGGGTGTTCCATTAAGGCACTTTCTACTTCAAAGGGGCCAATACGATAGCCCGATGATTTAATTACATCGTCTTTTCGCCCTACATAAAAGTAATAGCCGTCTACATCGCGCCAAGCCAAATCCCCTGTATGGTACATATTTTGGGCAAAGGCCTTTTCGTTTTCTTCCGGGTTTTCATAGTAGCCTTGAAAAAGCCCCGGAGGATGACCTTTTTCTAAGCGAATTACAATTTCTCCTTCTTCCCCGTCATCTACACTGTTTCCATCATCGTCTACTAAATCAATATGATAAGCAGGGGAAGGTTTTCCTGTAGAGCCTAAACGGGGCTCCATCCATTTGCTGGTCATAAGCAAGGGGGTAGTTTCACTTTGGCCAAAGCCTTCATGAATTTTTACCCCTGTACCTTTATAAAACTGGTGATATACCTCGGGATTTAAAGGTTCCCCTGCAGTATTAGCCCATTCAAGGGCAGATAAATCATATTCTTTCAAATCTTCTTTAATTAAAAAGCGGTATACTGTTGGGGGGGCGCAAAAACTGGTTACTTGATATTTAGACAAAATTTCAAGAAGTTCTTTACCATGAAAACGATCCATGTCATATACCAGTAAACAGGCACCGCAAATCCACTGCCCGTACATTTTTCCCCAACCGGCTTTAGCCCAGCCTGTATCGGCTACCGCTAAATGAAGAGAATCGTCATTTAAATTATGCCAATAGGCAGCGGTGGCAATGTGGGCAAGGGGGTAGGTATAATCGTGTAAGGCCATTTTAGGCATACCTGTAGTACCACTGGTAAAGTATATTAGCATAGGGTCGCTGTTTTTTGGTAAATTTCCGGGCTTTTGCCAAGTGGTTGGAAAAGCCAAAACTTCTTCATGAAAAGAGCGCCAACCTGTTCTTTTTCCCAAGGTAATTTTTTCCTTTAAGGTAGGGCAGCTAGGGTGGGCTAAATCCACCTGTTTATGTACATGGTCATCTTCTGCTGAAATAATGGCTTTAATATTTCCTGCATTACAGCGGTAAACAATGTCTTTTTCTGCCAGTTGAAAGGTGGCAGGCACTAGAACACAGCCAATTTTAAGCAAGGCAAGGGCACAAATCCAGTACTCATAGCGCCTTTTTAAAATTAGCATTACCCGATCACCTTTTTCAAACCCTAAGGAAAGAAAATAATTAGCCCCTTGGTTAGATAGGGCACTTAACTGAGCAAAAGTAAAAGTTTTTTCTTCCCCCTGTGGGTTACACCAAAGGAGGGCCCTTTTTTGAGGAGATAAAATAGCATATTCGTCAACAATGTCATAAGCAAAGTTAAAGTTGTCGGGAATTTGCAGTTGGTATTGATTTTCAAAATTCCGTTGAGAGGTAAAGTCCATACGAACATAGCGTTGTGCAAGCATAATAAGGCTCCTTTTAGCAAATATTTAAAAAAGATTAGGGAATGACAATGGCCAAAAAGTGCACAGGCTCGCTACCATAGGCTTGCATGGCATGGGGGAGAGTGGAATCGTAATAAATGCTGTCTCCCGGGTTTAAAATCACTTCACGTTCGCCAACGACAATGCGCATAGTACCACTTAAAATATAATCAAACTCATGGCCTTCGTGGCTGTTGGTGGCTAAATTTTCATTGGCCCCTACAGCTACGGTAACAAACAAAGGCTCTACCTTACGGTGAATAAAGTTATAGGCTAAATTTTTATAAAGGTAATGGTTTGCACGGCGTATGGCTTTTCCCTTTCCTGCACGAGTAACACTAAACTGATCAAGTTTAGGAGAGGTGCCAGTTAATAATTCTGTAGGGTCTACATGAAATACTTCATTGATTTTAAGAAGAAAGCTGATGGGAATATCGACTTTTCCACTTTCATAGGCCAAGTAATCCTCTAAGGTAACTTGACAGGCATCAGCCATTTCTTGGACGGTGTAGTCCGAGATTTCTCTTAAATCCGCTATGCGCATGGCTATTTGCTTAAGTTCGTCGGACATGATGGATACCTCCTCACGTAAGGTTTTGAAAAATGGGTTTTGGGAATTATTAAAAAGTATACAGTAGCTTTTTAAGACTTGCAAGGCCTTGGGGGGATAAACAGAATAAAAACACCTGTATCTTTATTTTATGGATAGGCTTTTACCAATGTGTCCATTTTTTCATCCCATTCTTTATCAAAGCCCATCATTTCAGGATGATTTTCATAGTAGGTAAGGGTTTGGTTAATCCCTTGCTCAAAGGGGACTTTGGGAATGTAGTAAGGTACAAAGCGTTGAATTTTTGTAAGGTCGAAAAGGGCGGTTTGGGCTTTATCTCCTAAAAGAGCCCCTTCTTCTTCAGGAAAAACGGTGCAAATTTGCTTGGTGGTCAAGGGCAAAATATTAGGGATAACCCCCATTCGCTTTCCAATGACTTGCAAATACCCTTCCCAGGTCATTGCTTGATGAGAGGTGATATGAAAACTATGGCCAATAGCACTATTAAGCCCCATTAACCCTACAAAGGCAAGGGCAAAATCGCTGTTATGGGTTAGGGTGAAAAAGCTGGTGCCGTCTCCCGGTATTACAATGGGTTTTCCTTCCATCATCCGGTGAATAAAAGAATAGCGGTGCTTACGTGCATTTAACACCCAAGGAATTGAGGTATCCCCATAGGTATAACTTGGTCTTACAATGGTTACAGGAAAATTTTCTTCTCCGTAGGCTTGTAAAAACACCTCTTCACAGGCAATTTTATCTTGGGCATAGGTCCAAAACGGGTTTTTCTTCGGGGTATCTTCAGTGACTAAATAATTTTGAGGGGGCTTTTGATACACTGTAGCAGAAGAAATAAACAGGTATTGGTTACAGTGGTTTTGAAAAAGGGCTATACGCTCTTTGGCTTCCTTAGGGGTAAAGGTAATAAAATCACAGATTACATCAAAGTGGCGACTTTTTAGTAGGATTTCAATTTCCTTTGTTTTATGAATATCTCCAATCAGTTGATGAACTTCTTTGGGAGCAAAACGGTTTCCCCTGTTAAGAAGGGTAACTTCCCAGTTTTTAGCTAAGGCTTCCTTCACAACTGCAGTAGAAATAGTGCCAGTACCACCGATGAACAATGCTTTTTTTGTCATAGAAAAAACTCCTTTTAATGTGTAGATGATTATAGAGGGATGAATAGTAGATTAAAGATTGAAAAAAATATCACGAATGGGCCAGCAGTATGGTATAATCAAAAGGGTTGATAAAAGGATTCATTGGGGTGAGGTGTTTTGGTGAAGGATGCAGAAAAGGATAAAAAACAACGTAAATTATGGAATGTGCCTAATGTATTAACCATGTTAAGGCTCCTTTCAATTCCTGTATACCTTTGGGCCAATTCCCATTGGGATAAAAAGTGGACCTTGGTTATTTTTTTATTGGCCAGTTTTACAGATTTATTGGACGGGCAAATTGCAAGGCATTTTAACATTGTAACCACCTTTGGCAAAATTATGGATCCTGTAGCCGATAAATTAATGATTATTACTGTAATGCTTTCTCAAACCCTTAATGGCGTACTACCGGCTTTACCTGTAATGCTGGTCATTGTAAAGGAAGGTTTGCTTCTTTTAGGAGGAGCCATACTTCTTAAAAAGAAACTGGTAATCCCCAGCGAAATGATTGGTAAAGTAGCCCAAGTGATGTTTGTGGCAGCGCTGTTTTTAAGCTTTTTCCACGATTTCTTTCTTCAAAAAGCCATTCCCTTAGATGTGATTTTTCTGTGGATTTCCGTAGGTTTATCCTACCTTGCACTGCTATATTACGCAAAGCACAGTTACCAATTAATGAGAAAATCAATAGAAAAAGCGGATAAAAAACGGATTTAGCCTTGGGTAGGGGCCTGTAAAAGAAATAAACGATTATTTTGTATTTGATATAAAAGGTTTAAGGGTAAGGTAAGTTTATCCCAGCCATGATCGGCATGAACGTTGGTTAATATGGGAAGGTTTTTAGGAAAAATATCCTGAAAAATTTCTGCTAAAGATAAACTGGGTCGTCCTTCGTCGGTGCATTTAGTAAAGGCTCCTAACAAAATTCCTGCGCAGGTATGTAAAATGCCTGCGTTTTTTAATTGACTTAACTGGGCGTCAATTTCAAAGGGTTTTTGACCAATGGCTTCCAGTAATAAAATTTTTCCTTTCATGTTAGGCAAATAAGGGGTACCTACCAATTGAGATAAAACCGTTAAGTTTCCGCCTGTT
>CAZEIB010000013.1:8863-15478 GCA_964511785.1 uncultured Oscillospiraceae bacterium | reverse complement strand
GAAAAAGAAATAATAGAAGGAGAAAAAAAGTTAAAAGAAACAAAAGGGCTTTTATCAGGGTTTATTACCTCACCATAAGGGGCGGAACAGGTGGATAAGGCTTTTTGAAACTGGCTAAAACTTTTAGGATCTCTAAAACCCGTTTTTCCCGGATGTCCTGCCATGGGACCGTGGAAGGTAACCAAGTTGCATTTTGCCTGAAAAGCACAGTGTAAGGCAGTAATATCGCTAAAACCAATAAACATTTTAGGGTTTTCCCCTATTTTTTCATAGTTTAACAGAGGTAGCAAACGGGAAGCCCCTGAGCCACCCCGTAAGCAAACAATGCCATCAATGGCAGGGTTTTCAAACATGGTTTGAATATCCTTACTGCGCACTTCATCACTGCCAGCTAAATAACCCCTTTGGGCAAAACAGCTTTCTCCTTCTATCACTTTATATCCAAGAGAGCGTAACAGGACAGGAGCTAAAAGGTAGTTTTCCTTTTCATAAATGGGGCTGGAAGGGGCAACTAAACCAAGGGTAGCCCCTTTTGGTAAGGGCTTTGGGTAAAGAGGTAATTGTTTAGGATAAAGCTTCATAAAGCCTCCAACATTACTTAATGGTAATTAGGTGAATTTGAGGTTTGGCAAATAGGCGAATAGGAAGAACACTGGTTCCTACCCCGTTGGAAATTAAAATATGGGCACGGTTTTCTTCAAGCCAACCAGTTAAATATCGGTCGGATACTTTGGTGTAGTTGCGAATCATGGGAAGACCGAAAAAAGTAACTTGCCCCCCATGGGTATGGCCTGCCAAGGCTAAATCAAACCATTGGGGTTTTCCGTTTTGGTCTTTGGCATAAAAAGCCTCGGGGAAGGCATCAGGGGTATGGGTTAAGAAAATTACAAAATCATCTCTGTTGATTTTTGAGGCAACTCCTTGAATATCTGGTTTACCCATGTTGTAATCATCAATTCCTGCGATGTAAAAAGTGCTGGCTTTATAACGAACGGCCTTTACATCGTTTACAAGAGGGATGACATTAGCAGAATGCATGGCGGTCTTTAAGGTTTCAAAATTTGATTGGGGGTTTGAGCGATCATGGTTGCCAAGCACCCCGTAAACCCCAATTTGAGCATGAATAGGAGGTAGGTTTTGAAAAAAAGAAATAGCTGTGTCGGAGTTGTTCCCATAATCACCTCCAAGAAGAACAATATCGGGATAGAGACCGTTTATTAAAGAAACCAAATCATTGACCCTGGTTTGTGAAAAAAAGGCCCCGCGATGAATGTCGCTTAAATACACAATGCGTAAGTTTTTAAGGTCGGTAGGCAGGTTGTTAACGGTAATGGTTTTCTCTAAAACCGAAAGGTTACGGGCTTCATAAAAAGGGTAGGCTAGTAAAAGCAAAAGAATAAGTAGAATAATATATTTAAGAAAAGACTTTTTTTTGGCATGCTTTTTTCTTGCCATAAAATTCCTCACTTTCCTATAAAAAGATGATTTTAATAGGGGTAAAACACTATAAAAGTAAAGTTAAAACAGGAATAGTCACAATAGAACAAAGGGTCGTTAGGGCTACTCCCTTGGCAGCTAAGGCTTCATCTCCTTTATATTGAAGGGCTTGAATAGAGGTAACGGCGGCACTTGGCATAGCCAACATCACAAAAAATATTTCAAAAACCATAGGGGGCAAGGGAATCCACTTAAAAAGCAAAAAGAAGGCCAGTGGAATAAACAAAAGCCTTACCCCTGTTGCTAAAAAAAGCCCTGGGTCTTTTAAGCTGGAGAAAGAAAGAGTTGTTAGCTGGGCACCAATAACAAGCATAGACAAAGGGGTGGTGGTTTGCCCTACCATTTCAAGGGCATCAAGAGGAAAACTGGGCAGGGGAATAGCCAGCAGAAAAAAAGCAAGGCCCAAAAAAGAGGCAATTAAGGTAGGATTAAAAAAGAGTTTTTTGATAGAAAGACTTTCTTTACCGGCAAAAACATATACCCCTAAGGTCCAGGTGGTAATATTAAAAGCTGCTACATAAATCACTCCGTAAATTAATGCCTCTTCCCCAAAGGCGGCAGAAATAATGGGAAAACCGATAAAGGCACTGTTTGAAAAAAGAACCAAATGGGTTAATACCTTTTTTCGCTGAATAGGCTCTTTTCTAAAAAGAAAAAGGCCAAAAAAGAAAGAAAGAAAAACCCATGCCAAGGCCAAAAAAAAGATGGTAATTAAAGAAGGATAGATAGAGGAATCGGCTTTGACTTGTAATTTAGCAAAGGCCAAGGCCGGTAAAGTGACTGAGGCAATAAAAGTATTTAAATGCTTAAAAAAATCACCGCTAAAAACTTTTTTCCGTAAAAAAAATCCCAGAGCCATTAAAACACTTAAATTGAGCACCTGATAAAAAACTTGTGTTGCCAAAGAAATACTCCTTTCCAAAAGAAAGATTTTGACAGGGTTTGCCTATCATTGTACACTAAAAAAGAATATTTTCACAACAAAGGGAGGAATAGCTGTGGTAGGGTTTAAATCAATTGGTCCAACGGTGCTGCTTACACCGGTGCCTGTAGTAATGATAAGCATGGCAGAGGGAGAGAAAAAGAATATTATTACGGTTGCTTGGGCAGGAACAGTCTGTTCAAAACCTCCCATGATTTCTATTAGCCTTAAAAAACAGCGCTACTCCTATAACCTTATTAAAAACTCTGGAGAATTTGTGGTAAACATGGTTACAGCCCCTTTGGCAAAGGCAACAGATTTTTGTGGTGTAAAAAGCGGAAGAGATGTAGATAAATTTACAAAGCTTCAACTTACTCCTCGCCCCATAAAAGAAATGACTACTGCCCCGGGGATTTTGGAAAGTCCTATACAAATGCCCTGTAAAGTAAAACAAATCATCCCCCTTGGGAGTCATGATTTGTTTTTAGCTGAAATTATGGAAGTATATGTAAACCGAAGTTTAGAAAGAGAAGACGGAAGCTTTGCTTTGGAAAAAGCAAATTTGGTAGCTTACAACCATGGAACCTACCAGCAGCTGGGAAAAATATTGGGATTTTTTGGTTATTCCATTGCAGGAAAAAAAGTTTATGAAAAAAGAATGAGCCGATATGAAAAGGTTTTATAAACATAAGTTTATAAATAGCGTTCTAAAGATAACTTATTAATGGCGGAAATCAAAGGAATTCCTACCAAATAACAAACAGCGCCCTGACCTAAACCAATGGTAAGCATAGTAAAAGACAAAGCCACACCTCCTAGATGACCGGTAAAATATAAAACACAACTAATGATAACTGCGTTAAACAATACAGGGGGTAGAGCAGCTAAGCTGATTTTTTTGTGGCGAAGGGCATAGGTGGAAATAGCCGCTAAAAAAGTAGCCATAGTGCCAAAAACCACATCCCAAGGGGTAGGACTACCAATTAAGTTAGCCAAAAAACAGCCAAGGGTAAGGCCAGGAATAGCCTGAGGGAAAAGGACAGGTAGAAGGGTAAAAGCTTCTGCTATACGAAACTGTAAAGGACCATAGCTAAGGGGTTGCAAAAGCAAGGTAACAGCTGCATATAAAGCAGCCAAAGCAGCACTAAAGACCAGACTTTTTGGAGAAAAAAATGTTTTTTTCATAGTTCATCCTCTTTTATATCAAAATAACCCTTGTAATATAACAAAAAAAAAGCCATAGTGCAAAAAGTGTAAAAGGGATTCCTTGCTAAATACAGGCGGCTAACTTATAATAAAGATAAAAGCAATAGAACAATCCTCAACAAATAAGCTTGGAGGGATATGATGATTTATCAGTATGAAACAGAATATCAAAAATGGCTGAAAGATTTTGCTCATGACCCGGAATTGGTTAGTGAACTGGAAGAAATTGATCAAGATGAAAAAGAGAAAGAAGACCGCTTTTATCAAGATTTATCTTTTGGCACTGCAGGCATGCGAGGGGTCATCGGTTTTGGTACAAACCGCATGAACCGATATACGGTTAGAAGAGCTACCCAAGGGCTAGCTCAGTACTTACTTCAAAACCCCGAAAACGCCCAAAGAGGAGTTGTTATTGGCTACGATAGTAGAAAATACAGTAGTGATTTTGCTACCGAGGCTGCTTTGGTGTTGTGTAAAAATGGGGTTCCCGTAAAGCTTTTTGATGCCCTAAGACCTGTACCGGTACTGTCTTTTGCATTGCGAGAACTTCATTGTGCAGCAGGAATTGTTATTACGGCCAGTCATAACCCCCCTCAATACAATGGGTACAAAGTGTATGGGGATGACGGGGCTCAGCTGGGGCCGGAAATAGCCCAAGCTGTCACAGAAGAAATGGAAGGAATTTCCTATACTCAAGCGTTGCCTATGGAAAAAGAACGGGCTCTTGAAAAGAGGCTTCTACAAATGATTGGCAATAGAGAAGTAGACGACATTTACATGGAAAAATTAAAAACCCTATGTATACAGCCCGAACTATTGGCACAGGAAGGGAAAAATTTAAAAATTGTGTACACTCCCTTACATGGCTCCGGCAATGTATCTGTAAGAAGAATTTTAAAAGAAGTAGGCATTACCAATGTATCCGTAGTAAAAGAACAAGAAAATCCCGACCCTAACTTTTCCACCATTGAGGTGCCTAACCCTGAAGACCCTAAAGCCTTTACTTTGGCTATAAACCTTGCTAATAAAGTTGGGGCGGATGTGATCTTCGGTACAGATCCCGATTGTGATAGGCTTGGGGTAGGGGTGCGAAACAAACAAGGACAGTTTGAATTGTTAACGGGCAACCAAATAGGCTGTTTGTTATTACATTATATTTTGTCAGAAAAAAAGAAAAAAGGTACCTTGCCTCAAAATGCTGCTGCGGCCAAATCCATTGTAACAACCCAAATGGCCCAAGCCATTTGTGATGATTATGGTGTAACCTTGTTTAATACCCTTACCGGTTTTAAGTTTATTGGAGAGCTGATTGAAGATTTTGAAAAAACTGGGGAATATGCCTTTCAATTTGGCTTTGAAGAAAGCTATGGTTATCTGTCCAGTACTTTTGTAAGAGATAAAGACGGGGTAAATGCTTCTTTGTTAATTGCAGAACTGGCTGCCGCTTGTTTGGCCCAAGGAATTACCTTATATGACCGTTTGCAAAGCCTGTTTCATCAATATGGCTATTATGAAGAAAGTGTGGTTTCTAAAACCTTGCCCGGAAAAGACGGAATGGAAAAAATTAAAGCCATTATGGAGTCTTTACGTACGAACCCGCCAAAATCTTTTGGAGAGTATGAAGTTTTAGCGATTAGAGACTACCAAAGCGGCCTTAGAACCCAGAAAGGTAGCGGTCAACATATTCCTATGGGGTTACCTACTTCCGATGTGCTGTATTATGAGTTAAGCAATAAAAGTTGGTGTTGTGTAAGGCCTAGCGGAACGGAACCTAAAATTAAACTATATTTAAATACCTATGCAACCGATAAAAAAGAGGCCCAAAGATTAAACAAGGCCCTTGCCCAATCGGCAGAAGAACTGTTTAAATAGTTTTGTTTTAATAGAGTCGATCATGATCGGGCTGTTTTTATATAGAACTGTTGGAAAAAAAGGATATAAACCCTGGGAAACAGCTAAACAAACGAAAAAACCGTTCGAAATAAAGAAAGGAAGAGATAAATGAAAGTACTTTTATTGGAGGATGTAAAAGGAACAGGAAAAAAAGATGAAATTGTAAAAGTTTCCGACGGCTTTGCCAGAAACTTTTTATTTCCTAAAAAATTAGCAGTGGAAGCCACCACCGCAACCATTAAAGGAGCCCAAAAGAAAAAGGCTGCAGAAGATAAGCGAGAAGAGGAAAAGAAAGATGCAGCTTTAGCTTTAGGCAAATCCCTTAAAGAAAAAACCGTTACCTTAAAGGTACGTTCGGGAGAACAGGGGCGTTTGTACGGTTCTGTAACTACCCAGGAAATTGCCGATGGCTTAAAAGCCCAGCACGGCATTGAGGTGGATAAACGTAAAATTGAACTGGCAGAACCTATTCGTCAAGTAGGAGAAGCCCAAGTAACCATTAAACTATATCCGGAAGTAACCACAACCATGAAAGTACTTGTTGTGGCAGAAAAATAAAGGGTGGGATTACTGAATGGATATAGGAATGCAGCAACTACCGGGGAAAACCCCTCCTCAAAGTTTGGAGGCGGAAAAATCGGTTTTAGGGGCAATGATGCACGATAGCAACGCAGTGGCTATTGCAACAGAGCGCCTTCAAGAAGAAGATTTTTATGAGCCTGCCCATAGGGAAATTTTTCGTGCAATGAAAAAGTTGCACGCTGTTGGTATGCCTGTAGACTTAGTTACCCTAGATGAGGCGCTAACCAAACAAGGAACCTTAGAGGGAATAGGGGGAAGTATGTACCTTGTAGATCTGGCAGGCAGTGTTCCTACTACAGCCAACGTAGGGGCTTATATTAACATTGTTCTTGAAAAATCCACCTTTCGTAAGTTGATTAAAGCTTCCAGCGATATTAGCACCATGTCCTATTCCCAGCAAACAGAGCTTGAAGAAACCATGGGCTTTGCGGAAAAAGCCATATTTGATATTGTAATGGGTCGATCCGGAGGAGACTCTCTGGTTCATGTTGAAAAAGTACTTACCAGAACCTATG
>CAZEIB010000013.1:0-8853 GCA_964511785.1 uncultured Oscillospiraceae bacterium | reverse complement strand
TATTTCATTGGTAAAAATGAAACTTTCCATATTCCTTCTTCATTTTTTACTAAGGAAAAACCATAAATATATGGGTAGCCATCACTGTCATACTCTTCTAGGTATTTGTCCTCCCATATAATATAAGTATCCTGGTCATATGCATCATAATCTATTTTAATATTTACAGCATTCTCAAATACAGAAAAATCACTCATCCTATGATTATCAGGTATAGACATATGTTCTTCTTTATCCCATCCAAGTTGATTATCTCTTTTTATATATAGTTCCCACTGGCTTTCACGATTTAGATAAAACCCTTACAGGCCTTCATGGAGGAGAATTGGTTTTAGTAGGAGCCAGACCCGGAATGGGTAAAACTAGTTTGGTAATGAATATGGCTCAAAATGCCTGTATTGTAAACGGAAAAACTACCGCCATGTTTAGCCTTGAAATGCCCAGAGAACAAATTGCTCTTCGTATGCTTTGTTCGGAAGCACGTGTACAAATGCAAAAAGTGCGTTCAGGAAGTTTAGCCGATAGTGACTGGAAAAAAATTGTAAAAGCCACAGGGCCTATGTCTATTGCGCCACTTTATTTAGATGACACCCCCTCCATTACCCCTTCCCAGGTTCGCAGCCGTTGCCGAAGGCTAATGATGGATCAGGGGTTGGATTTAATTATTATTGACTACCTGCAATTAATGGGAAGCGACTCAAGAGCTGAAAGCAGACAGGTAGAAGTAGGGGAAATTTCAAGGCAGCTTAAATCTATAGCCTTGGAACTGAAAGTGCCTGTAGTGGCCTGTGCCCAATTATCAAGGGCCAATACTGCCAGACAGGATAAGCGGCCTATGCTTAACGACTTAAGAGAATCGGGCTCTATTGAACAAGATGCTGATGTAGTCATGTTTATTCACCGAGAAGGCTACTACGACCCCCAAGGTGAAGGGGATGATAATACAGGTGAAATTATTGTTGCCAAACAACGAAACGGCCCCCAAGGAACCATTCCTGTAGCTTGGTTAGGGGAATATACCACTTATATGAGTTTATCCAGGGCAGATATTGATAAGGGGAACCCTCCTTATTAAAAAAGAATTGGAGATATAAAAATGTTAGAACAAACCCAAGTAAAACAGTTGGAAAAAGATATGCGGTTTGAAGGTTTTTTATTGGTGAGGCAAAGTGAACAACGGGCCTCCAATAACGGTAGCCGGTATTTAGATATGAATTTAGGAGATCAAAGCGGAGAAATAAATGCCAAACTATGGGATGGTGCCTATGCCCCTCCCATGGTAGGAAGTGTGATTAAGGTTCGTGCTTTGATTATTGAATATAACGGGCGTCTTCAAATGAGGGTAGAAAGAATGCGGGATATTACCTCAAAAGACGGGGTGGATGTTCGTTTATTAACCCCTAGCGCTCCCTTTCCGCCAGAAGAAATGCTGGCAAGAGTTTATCAGGTTATTGAAAATATGGCCAATGAACAGATTAAAAAAATTCTTTTTACAGCCATTAAAGAACAGGAAGAACCTTTGTCATATTTCCCTGCTGCCCAGCGGCTTCACCATGCTGAAAGAAGCGGTCTTTTGCACCATATGACCAGTATGCTTAAAACAGCCGATGCGATATTGGCCTGCTATCCGTGGCTTAATGGAGATCTTCTGCGGGCAGGAGTTATTTTACACGATTTAAGTAAAATTGCCGAAATGGATAGCGACTCTTTAGGCAATGTAAAAGATTATACGGCAGACGGCCTTTTAATCGGTCATTTAGTACGTGGGGTAAGCAGCGTTGCCAAAATAGCGGAAAAACTAGAAATTACAGGAGAAATTCCTTTGCTTTTAGAGCATATGATTTTAAGCCATCATGGGGAGGCAGAATACGGAAGTCCAAGAAAACCTATGTTCCCCGAAGCAGAGGCACTACACTGGATTGATGTTTTTGATGCTAGAATGAACGAAATGCAAGGGATATTAGCAAGAACCCCCCAAGGCAATTTCAGTGAACGAATTTGGTCTTTAGATAGAAGGGTTTATCATCCCCAATATTCCTCTATTATAAAAGAAGATATAAAAGACAAAGAAGAAGATACTGGGGAAGACAGGGCAAATAGTTGACGCAAAGCCTTGTTACTGATAAAATGAGTATGAATTTTAAGCAAAAAAAATGCGTTTCACCACCTTTTTAGGAGGAATGGTTCCATGAATAGAAAAAAAATAGTTCTTGTTATAATGCTCCTTATAGCCATGGTTGCCTTGGTAGCTTGTAATAGCACACCCGATGCGGGAGATATTAAAACAGCTGTAAATGAGCAGGATGTATTAAATCAGGCAACAAATCCCCCGGTGGAAACCCAAGCCCCTGAAGTGGACTATGGTCAGGATGCGATGAATGAAGAAGGTGTTAATCTTCCCGAGGACAGTAACTGGGAGGATGAACAAGTAAGCCAAGGGGAAAATCAACTACAAGTAGAGGGAACCCCTTATCCTTATACAGGGGCAACGCCCGTATTGCTTCACCCTGTAGATTTACCAACCCCCACCTTGCCCCCACCAATTGAATTTAATTACGTTGCTTACAACGTGTCTAGCTTGGGCCTATCTTTTGAAGGGCCTGCCAATTGGGTAGAAAGTGAACCCAGTGAAGGAATGTATGTATTAACCGATCCCGTAGAGCGAGACGGAATTTACGCAACCATTACCATCACAAGAGAATTGTTAAATGCAACTTATACCACAAACGACTTGAAAGAAGTGGTAAAAGACCGGGTAGGGAAAACAGGAACAAGAGATTTTGCCAGTGGATTTGAACGCTTTAGTATTGAAGACAGACCTTTTGGCGATTATTTAGGAGCCTATACCGATTATCGCGGCACCCTGCCTTCAGGCTCTTTGGCCAGAGGGCGCTTTCAAGCCCTTGGGGTAGGGCAAGTGTTGTATACAATAGAACTAAGGCATACCGCCTATATTAGCGACAGTTTTATGAAAAATTACAATCGTATTCGAAATACCTTGCAAATTGCACCGTAAAATTATCGAAAAACTGAGTCTTTAATGGTAGTGGGATAAATCATGCAAGTGTTTTCAAAAAAGGCATAGCTTTAGCTATGGCCTTTTTTGTTTTGATGAACAATGAACTAAGGAACTGGAAAGTGAATATGGTGAAATCACTTGGAAATTGTATTTTTGAGATTACAAGATAGAAAGGGATAAGAAATAAAAAGAACAGGTTTGATTGTTTACAGGGGAAAAGTAAAACCTTTTTTTCCGTTGCTTTAGCTATAATTGCACTACAAAGGGGTTAATGGTACAATTACTAGGTCGGAAGAGGTGTAGAAACATGGAAAAGAAAAACCTTGAAAAAGTGATAAATGCCCTTAAAACCATACGTGCTCCCTTGGCCCAAGTAGAATATGATTTGCATCAAATTGTAGCCCAAACCCTTGATTTAGAAGGGATTTATTATAAACACGAAGTAAGCCTTGGGCCTAGATGCCGTATAGATTTTTTAGTAGAAGAAGGAATAGGAATAGAACTTAAAAAAGGCAGCCCCAATCAAAAACAAATGAAGGCACAAGCCTTAAAGTATGCTCACTTTGAAGAAGTAAAAACCTTAATTATTCTGGTAGAAAAATGGGTGGAATTACCCAAAGTATTGGCAGGAAAACCGATACATACCTTATCAATAAACCGATTATGGGGGATTGCCTTATCTTAACAGCGTTAAAAGAAGAAAAGTATGAACAAAAGTATAAACAACAGGGCGAAGAAGAATATGGACAGGAAATTTTACTGCCCCCTTATTTGCTTACCCCGGATCAAATAAACCGAACCTACGGAGAATTGTCTTATAACAAAAGAAGTAAGTGTTGGACCATAAAGGCAAGCCCCGGGGTAACGGAAATGGCCAAACGAATTTTTCCCGGTTGCCAAGGGAGTAGAAGGGGAGAAGCTCGTTTTACTGCCCATCGGCGGATTATGGGAGATTTACATTGGTTTATGCTTCGCTATCCTTTAGATATACGAAAAGGGGATGAAAGGCGTTTTCAAGAAGCCTTGGAAGAAGCCAGAGATTATGCCCTTCAAAAAGAAAAAAATCTTCAGGCACCCAAAAGGAAAACCCCTCCTAAACAAAGCTTTAATGGAAAATTACAACCCTTTCAAGAAAAAGGATTGGCTTTTTTAGAAAACAATGGCAGGTGTTTATTAGCCGATGAAATGGGCCTTGGTAAAACGGTACAGGCCTTAGCTTGGCTTGCTTCTATTGAAAAGTATCCGGCTGTGGTTATTCCTCCTGCCCATTTAGTGCGAAACTGGGAAAAAGAGATTAAACGGTTTTTGTTAGTTGATGGAAGAGAACCGGTAGTACATATTATTAAAGGCCTTAAGCCCTACCCCCTTCCTGAAGCGGATATTTATATTATGCATTACCTGCTTTTAAGAGGTTGGAAAAACGACCTGAAAACCTTAGGTTTTCAGGCGGTTATTTTTGATGAAATACAGGAACTGCGCCATGGAGGTACTGAAAAGTATTCCTCTGCCAGTTTATTGGCCTCCAGTTGCGATGCAGTGATTGGCCTAAGTGGTACCCCGATTTATAACCGCGGAGGAGAAATTTGGAGTGTTATAAACATTTTAGACTTTCATTTTTTAGGAGACTGGGAAAGTTTTTCTAGGGAATGGTGCTATGGCTATGGAAAAGGGATTGTGATTAAACCCCAGCTTTTAGGAGAATATTTAAAAGAAGAAGGAATGATGATTAGGCGTACCAAGGAAGAAGTACTGCCGGAATTGCCTCCTAAAAGAAGGCTTGTACAGGAAATTGACGGAGACGACACCCTATACCGAAAGCTGATACAACCTATTAAAGAAAAACTTCTTACTTGGGAAAAAGAAACCTTATCCCCTCAGGAAAAAGCCCTGCTGGAAGAGCATATTTCAAAAGAAGAACGTCAGGCCACAGGGATTGCAAAAGCCCCTTATGTGGCTCAATTTGTTAGGGCTTTATTGGAAGGAGAAGAAAAAGTTCTTTTGTTTGCCCACCATCATCGGGTGATGGACATTTATCAAAAAGAGCTAAAGGCCTTCTCTCCCGCTTTTATTACCGGTAGAGAAACTGCAGCACAAAAAGAGAAATCCGTTATGCGTTTTATGGAGGGAAAAACTAACTTATGCTGTATTTCCCTGCGTTCCGCAGCAGGGCTTAACTTACAAAGGGCAAGCTGTGTAGTGTTTGGAGAGCTGGACTGGTCTCCCGCTGTTCATAGTCAAGCAGAAGATAGGGCCCATAGAATAGGGCAAAAAGATTCTATTTTATGTTATTACCTGGTCAGTCCTAAAGGGAGCGATATGGATATGCAGGAAACCTTGGGGCTAAAAGTAAGCCAGTTTGTAGGCCTTATGGGAGATGAGCCTGCATCTTCTTTAGCTGCGGCTCAGCAAGCCTCTTATGCAAGGCGCCATGTGGAAAATTTGGCCAAAAGAATCAATTTATAAAAATAAATTAAGGTAAATAAAAAGTGAGTAGTATTCCACTGCCAAAGAGAAAAGCAAAGAGAAAAAGGAAGGAGGACTTAGGTGTACGCACAAATTATTGTAGATATTGCCCATGAAAATGTAGCTAAAGTGTTTACTTACGCCATTCCTCCTCATATGGATGTTTTGCCCGGTACAAGGGTAGAGGTGCCTTTTGGCCCTAGGAAAATTGAAGGGGTGGTTCTTGACTTAACCTTTGAAAGCGACCTCCCTCAGGAAAAAATTAAAGAAATTCATCAAAAATTAGATCAAGAACCCACCATTTTACCTCACTTACTAGCCCTTTCAAAAGAAATGGCTGAAAAAGCCCACTGTCCTTTAGCAGAAACCTTAAGGCTCATGTATCCGGCTGCCCTTAGAGGTGGGAAAATACAAGTGAAAAAAGAGTGGGTGGCAAAGCTTCTTATTTCTACAGAAGAAGTGGAAAAAGCCATTGTTCAAAACAAACGCTCCCCTAAAAGGCAAACCTTACTGGCACTACTTAAAAGTGGGGAAGAAGTGAAGGTTCAAGAGCTGAAGATGCTTGTAAAAAACCCTATGGAACCTTTAAAAAAACTAGAGAAAATAGGGATTGTTAGTTTATATCAGGTGGAACTTTTGCGTTCTCCCTATGAAAATATGCCCATCGTTCAAACCCTTCCCCCTGCTTTAATGCCCCAACAAAAAGAGGTTTTGGAAGAAATTTTGCCAAGTCTTTACAAAGGGGAAGGAAGATTTTTACTACATGGCATCACCGGTGCGGGTAAAACCGAGGTATATATGCATTTGGTAGAAAAAGTCCTTTCCATGGGCAAGGGGGCCATTATTTTAGTACCTGAAATAGCCTTAACTCCTCAAATGATTCAGTGGTTTCGCAACCGTTTCGGTGAAAAAGCAGCCGTTCTTCACTCTAAACTTTCCCTTGGAGAACATTATGATGAATGGCGACGAATACGCCAAGGCAGGGCTCAAGTGGTCATTGGCGCCAGATCGGCAGTGTTTGCTCCTATTCAATCTTTAGGGTTAATTGTAGTAGATGAAGAGCATGAACAAAGTTATTATAGCGACAAACATCCCCGTTACGATGCCAGAGAGGTGGCGGAAAGCCGCTGCAAACGTGAAGGTGGAACCCTTATTTTAAGTAGTGCCACCCCAAGCGTTTTATCCTTTGCAAAAGCCCGAAGAGGGGACTACCTTCTTCTTGAAATGACCCAAAGGGTGATGAACAGGCCCTTACCTCAAGTGGAAATAATAGATATGCGCCAAGAGCTGGAAGAGGGAAACCGCTCTATTTTTAGTTACGCACTACAAGAAAAAATGAAAAAAACCATTGATAAAGGGCAGCAAGGAATTTTATTTTTAAATAGAAGAGGCCATTCCAGTTTTGTGTCCTGTAGAAAATGCGGCCATGTAGTAAAATGCCACCAATGCGATATTTCCATGACTTACCATAAAGAGAGAGGAAAAGAGTTTTTGCGCTGTCATTACTGTGGTAAAGAAAGCTTACCTCCTACACAGTGCCCTGTTTGTGCCAGTAAATACATTCGTTATTTCGGCTTAGGAACTCAAAAGGTGGAAGAAGAAGTAAAAAAACTCTTTCCCTCTATTGGGGTATTGCGTATGGATATTGATACCGTATCTCAAAAAGACGGCCATGCAAAAATATTACAGGCCTTTGGTCAAGAAAAGGCACAAATATTAATTGGAACTCAAATGGTTGCTAAAGGGTTAGATTTTCCTAAAGTCACTTTGGTAGGGGTCATCGCGGCAGATATGACCTTAAACCTGCCGGATTACAGGGCTCCTGAACGAACCTTTCAACTGTTAACCCAAGTGGCAGGCAGGGCAGGCAGGTCTATCGACCCGGGGGAAGTGGTTATACAAACCTATAAACCGGAAGACCCTTGTATTTTAGCAGCGGCTAAACAGGATTACCGCAGTTTTTTTGAAGAAGAGTTTGCCAGAAGAAAAAGAGGCTTATACCCTCCCTTTACCATGATTAGTCGCTTGCTTGTAGAAGGAAAAACAGAAGGAAGTAGTCATAAAAAAACAGAAGCCTTGTTTGCAAAAGTGAACAATTTTTTACAAGAGCATCCCTTAGTAGCCAAAAGGGTATTGATGATGAGAAAAGATGAGGCTCCCATTAAAATGTTGCGAGGGAAATATCGGTTTCATGTACTTATTAAGGCTGTAGACCATGAAAAAGTAAACCCTTTGTATGGATTTTTATCCAATATAGCCCTAGAGGAAAACGAAGAAGGGGGCACTCAGGTGTACTTTGAATTAAACCCTTCAACTATGGTATAATAAGCTGTTAAATACTCTGCTGAAAAGAGAGTACATAAGGAGGAAAAAAATGGCCATTAGAAAAATATTAACTATCGGAGACGAATTTTTAAGAAAAAAAGCCAAACCTGTAGTTAAATTTGATGATAGATTGTGGACTTTGCTTGACGACATGGCACAAACCATGGAAGAAGCTCCTGGGGTAGGCTTGGCAGCCCCTCAGGTAGGTATATTAAGGCAGGTAGTTGTTGTAAATATTGGGGAAGGGTTGATAGAGTTAATTAACCCTGTTATTACCCACAAATCGGGAGTTCAATGTGGGCCTGAAGGCTGTTTAAGTGTTCCCGGGCGCCAAGGAGTGGTGGCAAGGCCCTACAAGATTAAAGTAGAGGGGGTTAACCGCAAGGGAGAACCTTTTTCTATGGAGGCAGAAGGCTTTCTTGCAAGGGCCATTGCCCATGAAGTAGACCATTTGCAAGGGCAAATGTATGTAGATATTATGGACGAGGAACTTTATGAAGACGGAGACGACTGGGAAGATGTGATTGACAAAGTATGCGAAAAATACGAAGGGGCTATTAAAGATGAATAAATGGCGTATTGTGTTTATGGGAACCCCTGATTTTGCAGTGCCTTCCCTTCAAAGCCTGATAGATAGAGGATACCATGTGGCAGGAGTGTTTACCCAGCCCGACAGACCCTTTGGACGGGGGAAAAAATTAAAACCTTCTCCAATAAAAGCACTTGCTCAAGAGGCGGGGATACCGGTTTTTCAACCGAATAAAATTAGGGTAGAATCGATGGAAGAATTACAAGCCCTTAAGCCGGATTTATGCATTACCGTGGCTTTTGGCCAAATTCTTTCAAAAGAATTGTTAGCTATTCCTCCTTTGGGCACCATTAATGTACATGCCTCTTTATTGCCTAAACATCGGGGCAGTGCACCTATTCAACAGGCAATATTAAAAGGGGATCAGGAAACAGGCATTACCACCATGTTAACCGATGTGGGGATTGATACAGGAGATATGTTGCTTAAAAAGAAAACCCCTATAAATCCCAAGGAA
>CAZEIB010000012.1:0-21387 GCA_964511785.1 uncultured Oscillospiraceae bacterium | reverse complement strand
AAACAAACAGTAGACCAAATGGTCAACCAAATCATGGCTTACCCTATAGGTAGCCGTATGCAAATACTGGCCCCCATTGTACGCCAGCGTAAAGGGGAGCATGTAAAACTTTTAGAAAAAGCCCAAAAATCCGGTTTTGTAAGGGCCCGTATCGACGGAGAGATATACGATTTAGAAGATACCCCCACCTTAGATAAGCAAAAAAAACATACCATTGAACTGATAATAGACCGTTTGGTGATGAAAGATTCTAAAGAATTTTTAAAGCGCCTTACCGATAGTATTGAAACTGCTACAGCCCAAGCTGCCGGTTTGGTAGTAGCCGATTTTTTTGATCAAGGAGAAATTCTCTTTTCTGAAAACTATGCTTGTGCCGATTGCGGCATCAGCATAGAAGAACTCTCTCCCAGAATGTTTTCTTTTAACAGTCCCTTTGGAGCCTGCCCCACTTGTAGTGGTTTAGGTACTTTAATGACCATTAGTCCCGATATGATTTTTCCTGATAAATCTCTTACCCTAAATCAAGGGGCCATTCATGCCATGGGCTGGAACAGTAAAGACCCTTCCAGTACTGCCAACATGTTTTTAGAGGCTCTGTCTGAAAAATATGGATTTTCTTTAGATGCCCCTATTGAAAAACTGCCTGAAAAAATCATTCATACCATTCTTTACGGTGCAGGAAAAGAAAAACTTACCATCCGCTATGCCAACGCAAATGGTAATGGGGAGTTTAAAACTGTGTATGAAGGCATTATTCCTTCATTAGAACGGCGCTATCAAGAAACCACTAGCGATGCCATGAAGGCTGCCTATGAAGAATATATGATTACCACCCCCTGCCCTGTATGTAAAGGGCAACGGTTAAAGCCGGAAGCCTTGGCCGTTACCATTAACAACCAAAACATTGCCCAAGTAAGTGACTTGCCCATTTTTAACACCCAAGACTTTTTTAGCAACCTTACGTTAACCCAGCAAGAAACTTTGATTGCCGATCAAATTTTACGGGAAATCCATACCCGTTTGGGTTTCTTAGTAAGTGTAGGGCTGGATTATTTAACTTTATCAAGGGCTGCTGCCAGTTTATCCGGTGGGGAAGCCCAGCGGATTCGCTTAGCTACACAAATCGGTTCTTCCTTAGTAGGGGTGTTGTATATTTTAGACGAGCCCTCTATTGGCCTTCATCAGCGAGATAACCATAAACTACTAGCTACCTTAAAACATTTACGAGATTTAGGCAACACCTTAATTGTGGTAGAACACGATGAAGAAACCATGTTTGCAGCCGATTATATTTTTGACATTGGTCCCGGTGCAGGGGAACACGGAGGCACCATTGTGGCTCAAGGCACAGTAGAAGAAATTATGGCCAACCCCGCTTCCTTAACCGGGCAATATTTAAGTGGTGTCAAATCCATTCCCATTCCGAAAAAAAGAAGAAAACCTACAGGAAAACTTACTGTAAAAGGCGCTAAAGAAAACAATTTAAAAAATGTCAATCTTTCCTTTCCTTTAGGGGTTTTCACCTGTGTTACGGGGGTTTCCGGCAGTGGAAAAAGTAGTATCGTAAACGAAATTCTCTATAAATATTTGGCCAAAAAGTTAAATCGTGCCAAAACCCACCCGGGGAAATTTACCTCCATTGAAGGGGTAGAGCAATTAGACAAAATTATCAGTATCGACCAGTCTCCCATTGGCCGTACCCCAAGAAGTAATCCTGCCACCTACACAGGAATGTTCGACCATATCCGAAGGGTTTTTGCCATGACCACCGAGGCCAAAACCCGCGGTTATAAAGAAAATCGTTTTTCCTTTAATGTCAAAGGTGGCCGCTGTGAAGCCTGTACAGGAGATGGCCTAATTAAAATTGAAATGCATTTTTTGCCGGATATTTATGTGCCTTGTGAAGTTTGCAAAGGAAAACGTTATAACCGGGAAACTCTGGAAGTACTCTACCGAGACAAGTCTATTTACGATGTTCTTGAAATGACTGTGGAAGAGGCTTTGGCTTTTTTTGAAAACCATCCTCCCATTGTTAAAAAGCTTCAAACTTTATATGATGTAGGCCTTGGCTATATTCAGCTAGGCCAACCCAGCACCACCCTCTCCGGTGGTGAAGCCCAGCGAATCAAATTGGCCACCGAACTTAGCAAAAGGGCCACAGGAAAGACCATTTATGTATTAGATGAACCCACCACAGGCCTTCATGCTGCCGATGTAAGCCGTTTAATTGAAGTTTTGCAACGCTTAGTTGCTACAGGAAACACCGTAATTGTTATAGAGCATAACTTAGATATGATTAAAACTTCCGACTATGTGATTGACATGGGGCCTGAGGGTGGCTTTAGAGGAGGAGAAGTGATTGCCCAAGGCACCCCCGAAAAAGTAGCCCAAAACCCTAATAGTTATACAGGAAAGTATTTAAAAGAAGCTTTAAAAAAATAAAGCAAACAGCCGAGAGAAATTTTCTCTCGGCTGTTTGCTTGTCTATTCTTTTTCTTCCATCAGTTCAAAAAAGTTCTTTTTATAGTGTAATATTCCCTCTCCCTGCATTTTTGACAATTCCTTTGACAGGGCACTTCGATCTACAGATAAGTAATCCGCCAGTTCCTGGCGATTAAAGGGAATAAGAAAATCTCCTCTTCCTTTTTTTTGTGCTTCTAGGGATAAGTATGCCAACAACTTTTCTCTTGTGGTGCCTTTGGTTAAAATTTCCATTTTTCGTGTTAATAATACATTTTTTTGGGCTAAAATTTCCACCATATTTTGAATTAACCTTGTATGAAACACGCAGGAAGTAGGACAGGTAGTAATAACTTTTAGGTAATCTACCAGTAAAACCTTGCTATTTTCTATCGCTATTACACTTACAGGTATTTTCTTCACTTGGCTGCAGGAAAAAGTTTCTCCAAACAGTTCTCCCTCTCCTATATTAGCTAAAATATTTCTATTTCCCCAAAAATCTTCTTGCACTACATGCACCTTTCCTGTCAGTACAATTCCCATGGTGTTGGCTTTTTCTCCTGCCATAAAAATAGATTGATTTTTTTTATAACTTTTCTCCGTGGCCAAAAGACATTGAAGTAAAAACTCGATATTCTCCTCTTCAATTCCTATAAAAAGAGGAGAGTTTTTTAATATTCCTAAAATTTCTTTCAACTTTTCCTCCATCCGTTGCAAAAACAACATACTTTTTTCAAAATTATAGTATGATAAATTCACTTAGTCAAGGAGGTTGTCACCAATGATTCGTACCATTATTAAAATTGATGAAGAAAAATGCAACGGTTGTGGCCTTTGTGCCCAAGCCTGTCATGAAGGAGCCATTGAAATGGTTCAAGGTAAAGCCAAACTACTACGAGATGATTATTGCGACGGTTTAGGCGATTGCCTACCTGTATGCCCAACAGGAGCCATTGCCTTCGAAAAAAGAAAGGCCCTACCCTTTGATGAAGGGGCAGTAAAAGCAAAAATGGCCAAAGAAGGAAAAGTTTATCAAGGAAGCTGTCCCGGTATGGCTGTTAAAAAGTTTGAAAAAGAAGCTTCTTCTCTTACCCAAGAAAAAAACTCTTCTCCTTCCAGCCACTTAAACCAGTGGCCGGTACAAATTAAATTGGTACCAGTAAATGCCCCTTATTTTGAAAATGCCCATGTGCTTATTGCAGCAGATTGCACTGCCTTTGCCTATGGCAATTTTCACCAAAAATTTATGAAAAACCACATTACTTTAATCGGTTGTCCTAAGCTGGATGAAGGGGATTATGCTCAGAAACTTACAGAAATATTACTTCTCAACAACATTCAATCTCTCACCGTTACTAGAATGGAAGTTCCCTGCTGTGGGGGCATTGAAAATGCTGTTAAAACGGCCCTTAAGCAAAGCGGAAAAATCATCCCCTGGCAAGTAGTTACCATTACTACCAATGGAGAAATTCTAGAAAAATAAAAGTTCTTTAACAATCTATTTTAAAGGAGAAAAATGATGGAAAATATGTTTTGCTATCAATGTGAACAAACTGCAAAAGGAACTGGCTGTACCCAATCAGGCGTATGTGGAAAAACCCCGGTAGTTTCTTATGAACAAGATGTATTAACCTGTGAAATGATTGCCCTTGCCAAGGCCATGGAAGAAAAAGATGCCTTTAGCGAAAAAAACCTGGATTTGATTACCGATGGCCTTTTCACAACCATTACCAACGTAAGTTTCGATTCTTATAAAATTGCCAAATTAACGGCCACCATCAAAGGCCAAAGGAAACTCTTAAAGGGAACGCCTGCCCTTGACCCTCAGTCTCTCTTTCACGGGGAAGAAAATCCTACCTCTTTACGGTCTACTCTTTTGTTTGGTTTGCGAGGAATGGCTGCCTATGTGCACCACGCCCGCATCTTAGGCTATCGAGATCAAGAGGTAGATTCTTGGATGATAAAAGGCATGGCTGCTCTTTCACAAAACCACAATACCCAAGAGTGGTTAACTCTTTTAATGGATTTTGGTGGAATAAACTTAAAATCCATGGCCTTATTGGATCAAGCCAATACCCAAACCTATGGAAATCCAACGCCTACCAAAGTATCTTTAACCATTGAAAAAGGTCCTTTCATTGTGGTTACAGGCCATGATTTGCATGATTTAAAGATGCTGCTGGAACAAACCGACGGCAAGGGAATTAATATCTATACCCATAGTGAAATGCTGCCTGCCCACGGTTATCCCAATCTTAAAAAACATTCTCAATTAAAAGGGAATTTCGGTACCGCTTGGCAGAACCAGCAAAAAGAATTTCATCAAATTCCTGCTCCTATTTTATACACCACCAACTGTTTAATGCCTGTCAAACCAACCTATAGTGATAGGGTTTATACAACTTCCGTGGTAGCTTATCCGCAAATGGAACACATTGAAGCTGATGAAAAAGGCTTTAAAGATTTTTCTCCATTAATTCATCAAGCTCTTCAATTAGGCGGTTATGATGAGGAGCAGCTTCTTACCGGGGTTAACGGCGGAAATACGGTAACTACAGGCTATGGCCGAAAAACCATTTTAGACAATGCTCCTACAGTCATTGAGGCTGTAAAATCCGGTGCTCTTAAGCATTTTTTCTTAATCGGAGGCTGTGATGGCGCCAAGCCCGGGCGAAACTACTATACAGATTTTGCTAAACAAACCCCTAAAGATAGTTTAATTTTAACCCTTGCCTGTGGAAAATACCGCATTAATGATTTAGATGTTGGCTCAATTGGCCCTTTCCCTCGTATTTTGGACATGGGTCAATGCAACGATGCTTATGGTGCTATACAAGTTGCCCTTGCCTTAGCTGATGCCTTTCATTGCACTGTTAACGACCTTCCCCTTACTTTGGTTCTTTCTTGGTATGAGCAAAAGGCCGTTTGCATTTTGCTAACCCTTCTTTCTTTAGGGATTAAAAATATTTATTTAGGTCCATCTCTCCCTGCCTTCTTTTCGGATAATGTGCTAAATATCTTGGTGGAAATGTTTGATTTGCACCCAATTACCACTGCAAAAGAAGACCTTGCCAATATATTACAGTAACCACTCCAACCATAACCCCCTGACTATTACCCTTACTCTTCAACTTCTATCAGGAAGGGCCTTTCCTTTTAATCCTCATTCCTTATAAAGTGTTCTTTATGTTCGCTAAACTTTAACTTCCTTTAATCTTTTTTAGCTAGGGCTCCCTCCTCTTTTGTTACAATTTATTTTTCTTGACTGACTTTTTCCCCCATGGTATAATAAGTCAATTTGAGTACCGAACAAGTACCCAAAACCACTTTCATGAAAGGGGACCAACAATGCCAAACCTTCTCACTTTAGAACAATTCAAGAAAGAAGAGATATTTTCCCTTTTACAAGAAGCACAAGCTTATCGCCAAGGGGCCTCTTTTCCCAATTTCACCGGTAAAATTGCATGTAATTTGTTTTTTGAATCCTCCACCCGCACCCAATATAGTTTCTGTGTTGCACAAGAACGATTAGGGATGCGGGTTCTTTCTTTTCATCCGGAAAACTCTTCTTTAAATAAAGAAGAAAGCTTTTACGATACGGTAAAAACCTTTGACAGCCTTGGAGTAGATGCCCTAGTTATACGCCATAACGACAATGAATTTTATAAATCCTTGGAAGGAAAAATTCGCGCTCCTATTTTAAACGGAGGAGACGGTACAGGAAACCATCCTACCCAATCTTTACTGGATTTATTAACCATTGCCCAAGAATTCAGTGGTTTCTTCTCTGAATTTGAAGGGCTGAAGGTGGCCATCATCGGCGATATTCGCCACTCTCGTGTAGCTCATACCAACTACTGGACCATGAAGCGCCTTGGTATGCATCCTGTTATTGCAGGCCCTCAGGAATATATTGATGAAGAAGGCTATGAAGTAGTTGATATGGATGAAGCTATTGCCAAAAGTGATGTGGTAATGATGCTTCGAGTACAATTTGAGCGCCATGGCCTTGATGAAAATTTTACCAAAGAGCAGTATCACCAAAAATATGGTTTAACCGAAAAGCGGGTAGCTATGATGAAGCCTGAAGCCATTATTATGCACCCTGCCCCTGTAAACCGAGGGGTAGAAATTGCCGATAGCCTTGTAGAGCATCCAAAATCCCGAATCTTTAAGCAAATGGAAAATGGGGTTTTTGTACGTATGGCCGCCCTGCGCTATGCTATGGAAGGAGGCTTCCGCTATGCCTACAGCCCCTATTCTTATTAAAAGCCCTTTGGTTTTCACCCCAAAAGGCCTTGTGAAACAGGACGTTTTTATTAAAGAGGGTTGTATTACCTCAGTACCTGCCCTACTTCCTGAAGATACTACCATCATTCAAGGAGAAAACTATATTCTCTCTCCAGGCTTTATCGATTTACATGTCCACCTTCGGGAACCGGGCTTTTCTTATAAAGAGACCATTTCAACCGGAACAAAAGCAGGAGCTAAAGGGGGGTTCACCACCCTTTGCACCATGCCCAATTTATCTCCCGTACCTGACAATATGGAAAACTTGGCCTTACAACTTTCGTTTATTAAAGAGCAAGCCCTTATTGACGTAATTCCCTATGGAGCCATTACCCAAGAAGAAAAGGGAGAAACCCTTGCTCCCATACAAGGTTTGGCCCCTTATGTTGCAGGTTTTTCCGATGATGGCAAAGGGGTACAAAGTAAAAAAATAACCCTTGCCGCTATGAAAGAGATACAAAAAGTCGGCTTGTTTATGGCAGCCCACTGTGAAGATGAAGAATGTTTACCTAAGGGCGGCTGTGTTCACGAAGGGATCATCTCTAAAAAATATAACGTGGTTGGCATCCCCTCTATATCGGAGTGGAGAATGGTTGAAAGAGACATTGCCTTGGTAGAAGAAACCAATTGTTCATACCATGTTTGCCATATTTCAGCTAAAGAGAGTGTAGATTTGGTACGTAAAGCCAAGGCAAAGGGCCTACCTGTAACTTGCGAATGTACTCCCCATCAGTTGGCTTTATGTGAAGAAGATATTGAAGAAAATCATGGTCGCTTTAAAATGAACCCTCCCCTTAGAAAAAAAGAGGATCAACAAGCCATTATACAAGGTTTATTAGATGGAACCATTGATTGCATTGCTACAGACCATGCCCCCCACAGTATAGAAGAAAAAAGTAAAGGGCTTGCAAATAGTGCCTTTGGGGTAGTAGGCCTTGAAACTGCTTTTAGTGTGTGCTATACGGCCTTGGTCCAAAAAGGCCTTTGCACTTTAGAATTTTTACTTGAAAAATTTACTTTTGCGCCGGCAAAAATTCTTCAAAAAAACATTGAACTCCTTCCGGGAAGTAAGGCCAATTTCACCTTGATTGATTTAGCTCCCACTTGGAAAATCCTTCCAGAAAACTTTAAAACCAAAGGAAGAAGTTCTCCCTTTGAAAACATGGACGTTCAAGGAGAAATTGTTGCTACCTACTATAAAGGAAAACCTGTATACACTAAAGGAGAGAAATTATGACCGCTGTAAAAAGAAAAATCACTTTTTCCAATGGAAGGGTTTTTAAGGGAATAGGCTTCGGCTCTATGAAAGATGCCATAGCTCCTGTGATTTTTAATACTTCCATGGTGGGCTATCAGGAAATTTTATCCGATCCTGCCAGCTTTGGCCAAATCATTCTTATGACTTACCCTTTAATTGGAAACTACGGCTTGGCCGATGAAGATTATGAGTCTCGTTTATGCTCCTGTAAAGGGCTTATTGTAAGGGAGTATAACGATATTCCCTCCAACTACCGCTATACCAAAACCTTACAAGATGTAATGGAAGATTATCATACTCCGGGTATTTGCAATGTAGATACTAGGCAAATAACCCAAATGCTTCGCCGTGAAGGTAGCCTTACTGCCATGATTACCCATGAGGAGGTGCCTCATGAAGAAATCATGGAAAACCTTGAAAACTTTAAACAAGAAGAGCCTTTGGTTCCCTTTGTCAGCTGTAAAAAACGTTGGTATGCCCGTACTGCTAATTTTAAATACAATGTAGTGGCTTTAGATTTAGGCATTAAGCAAAGCATTATTAAAACCTTAAATTCAAAGGGCTGCAATGTTATTGTTGTGCCTTACAATACTCCCCTTGGCCAAATTATGGCCTTGCGTCCTGACGGGCTCCTTATCTCCGATGGACCGGGAAGTGTTAAAGGCCTTGAAGAAATTGTTGAACTTCTTAAAAGCCTCCAAGGCTCTTTACCTATTTTAGCCATTGGCTTAGGCCATCAATTACTGGCCCTTGCCAACGGCGGAAATATTGTTCCCATGGTAGTAGGCCATCACGGTGGAAATCACCCTGTTAAAAACCTAAGTACAGGCAAAGTAGATTTCACCTCCCAAGGCCATCAATGGGTAGTTGAAAAAAGCACGTTTCCAAAAGGAAGCCTTCATATTACCCATGTCAATGTGATAGACCAAAGTGTAGAGGGAATGGTTGATGAAAAGCGAGGCCTTTTAGGGGTCCAATACCATCCTGAAGGTGCTCCCGGCCCTAAAGACAGTTTATACTGGTTTGATCACTTGATTGCCTTTATGGAAAAGTACCAAAAAGAAAGGGGTGCCCTCAATGGCTAAACGAGAAGATATTCAAAAAATTCTAGTTATCGGTTCAGGCCCTATTGTAATTGGTCAAGCGGCAGAATTTGACTATTCCGGCACCCAAGCCTGTATGGCTTTAAAAGAACAAGGGTACACCGTTATTTTAGCCAATTCTAACCCGGCCACCATTATGACCGATACCCACATTGCCGATAAGGTATATATGGAGCCCTTAACCTTAGAATATATTGCCCGTATTATTCGTATGGAGCGCCCCGACGCCCTCCTTCCCACCTTAGGGGGGCAAACAGGGTTAAACCTTTCCATGCAACTGGCTAAAAAAGGGGTGTTGGAAGAGTGTCGCTGTGAAATTTTAGGTACCAATTTCGATTCTATCCAAAAAGCGGAAGACCGGGAATTTTTTAAAGAATTGTGTTTAGACATTGGAGAACCGGTTATCGCCTCAGATATTGCTACCGACATTCAAACCGGTAGGGAAATTGCCAAAACCATTGGTTACCCTATTGTTCTTCGCCCTGCTTTTACCCTAGGGGGTACCGGCGGCGGCTTTGTAGATAGTGAAGATGAGTTTGATGCCCTAATGGAAAAAGCCCTCCACTTGTCTCCTGTTCATCAAGTATTGGTGGAAAAATCTATTCGCGGTTATAAAGAAATTGAATTTGAAGTGATGCGAGATGCCAACGACACAGCCTTGGTGGTCTGTTCTATGGAAAACTTGGATCCTGTGGGGGTACACACAGGAGACTCTATTGTAGTGGCCCCAATCCAAACGTTAACCAATAAAGAATACCAAATGCTTCGGGAGTCTTCTTTAAAGCTCATCCGCGCCCTTAACATTCAAGGAGGCTGTAATGTACAGTTTGCCTTAGATCCTTTTTCCATGAAGTATTTTGTTATTGAAGTAAACCCAAGGGTTTCAAGGTCTTCTGCCTTGGCTTCAAAAGCCAGTGGCTACCCCATTGCCAAAGTAAGCGCCTTGGTAGCTACAGGCCTTACCTTAGATGAAATTGATATTGGACAAATGCCTGCCAGCTTCGAGCCCTCTTTAGACTATATTGTCACTAAAATTGCCCGTTTCCCCTTTGATAAGTTTGACAAGGCCTCTCGCCAATTATCTACCCAAATGAAAGCCACAGGGGAAGTGATGGCCATTGGCCGAACCTTTGAAGAAAGTTTGTTAAAGGCCATACGCTCTTTAGAGGCAGGGGTAAGCCATGTGTGGCTTAAAAAGTTCGATTCCTATACCACAGAAGATTTATTAACCTTTATTCAAACCCCAACAGATGAGCGAATTTATGCCATTGGGGAATTGTTAAGGCGTGAAGTCCCCCCTGTGGTCATTTGTGATATTACGAAAATCGACTCTTTCTTCATTACTAAAATCAGCCACATTGTTGCCTTTGAAAAAACTTTAGCTACTCAGGTAAATAATATTGAAGTGTTAATCACTGCTAAAGGTTTGGGTATTTCCGATGGCTATATTGGTAAACATTGGGGGATGACCGACAGTGAAGTTTTCGCCCTTCGAAAAAAACATGGGGTTTTACCTGTATATAAAAGCATTGATACTTGTGGTGGAGAATTTGTACGGGATGTCCCTTACTACTACTCTACTTACGAAACAGAAAACGAGTCTCTCTTATCTCAAAAACCTTCCGTTATCGTTCTTGGAGCAGGGCCTATTCGTATCGGTCAGGGCGTCGAGTTTGACTATTCTACGGTTCATGCCATTTGGGCTATCCAAGAAGCAGGTTATGAAGCCATTATTATTAACAACAACCCGGAAACCGTATCTACCGATTACACCATTAGCGATAAATTGTATTTTGAACCCCTAACCATTGAAGATGTGATGAACATTATCCATTTGGAAAATCCCTACGGGGTTATTGTATCCCTTGGAGGGCAAACAGCCATTAACCTGGCCCAAGAGTTAAATGATTTAGGGGTACCTATTATCGGCACAGGGGTTGAAGCCATTGAACGAGCTGAAAATAGAGATGCTTTTGAAAAAACCTTATCTTCCCTCTCTATTGCCCAGCCTATGGGTAAAGCTGTTACCAATATTCCTGACGGATTAAAAGTAGCCAATACCATTGGCTATCCTGTACTGGTACGGCCAAGTTATGTCCTTGGCGGCAGAGCCATGCAAATTGTTCATAGCGACCAGTCCTTAACCCATTATTTAGAAAATGCGGTTTTACTGGCTGAAGACCAGCCCGTACTGGTAGACCGCTACATTTCAGGCAAAGAACTGGAAGTAGATGCAGTTTGCGATGGGAAGGATGTCTTTATTCCCGGTATTATGGAACATGTAGAAAAAACCGGGGTTCACTCAGGAGACTCCATCAGCGTCTACCCACCTTTTTCCATTTCTCAAAAGGTGGAAGAAAAAATTATTGACTACACCATTCGTTTAGGTTTAGGCTTAGGAATAGAAGGCCCTTATAACATTCAATTTATTGTAGACAAAAACCAGCAGGTTTATGTAATAGAAGTGAACCCCCGCTCCTCCAGAACCGTTCCTTTTATTTCCAAAGTAACAGGGGTCCCTTTAGCCAAGTTAGCCACTAAAGTAGCTCTAGGCCAAAGCCTTCAAAGCCAAGGGTACCCTACCGGTGTAGCCCTTAAAAAGCAGCGTACTTATGTAAAAGCCCCTGTGTTTTCTTTTAGCAAAATCCGTGGGGTAGATACCTACTTATCTCCGGAAATGAAATCTACCGGAGAAGCCATTGGCTACGATAATACGTTAAATCGTGCCCTTTATAAGGCCTTGCAAGCCAGTGGTATGCGTATTGCAAACTACGGAACCGTACTTGCCACCATTGCCGATGAAGATAAAGAGCGGGCCTTGCCTTTAATCCGCCGTTTTTATCAGTTGGGCTTTAATATTGAAGCTACTTCCGGTACTGCTAAATTTTTAAAAGAAAAAGGCATTCGTACCCGGGCTAAGAAAAAACTTTCTGAAAATAGCAACGAAATTAGTGATTCCCTTCGTAGCGGTTACGTAGCTTATGTTCTTAATACCATTAGCGAATCTGGAGAGGATTCTCATCGGGCAGACGGTTTTCAAATACGCCGTTTAGCAGTAGAAAACAACGTAGCCGCCTTTACCAGTTTAGATACAGTCGCCGTACTTTTAGATGTACTAGAAGAAATTACCATTACCGTATCCACCATTGATCAAGAATAAAATATACTACCTACTAAAAGGAGGAGTTTTTTATGGCAAACCGTGGTCTTTACTCTATTATCGACAATGTGCCCATTGCCAAAGATGTGTACCGTATGCGTGTATTAGGAGACACATCGGAAATTTGGGCTCCGGGACAATTTGTAAACATTAAAATTGAAGGAAGCTTTTTGCGCCGTCCTATCAGTGTGTCTTCCTACATTGATGGACAGATGACCCTTATTTATAAAATACTGGGAGAGGGGACTAAAAAACTTTCTCAAATCCCTGCCAATGCTACTTTGGATTTACTGGTAGGTTTAGGAAATGGTTTTTCCCCTGAAGAGGGCCAAGGAAAAAAAGTGGTTCTTGTTGGCGGCGGTGTAGGCGTTCCTCCTTTATACGGCTTAGCCGAAAGTTTGGTAGAACAAGGGATAAAAAATATTACCTGTATTCTTGGTTTTCGCTCTAAAGAAGATGTGTTTTATCAAAAAGAGTTTGAAGCCCTAGGAATTACAGTACTCATTGCCACAGAAGACGGCTCCCTTGGTACCAAAGGCTTTGTAACCGCTATTTTAAACGAAATAGAATATGATTATTACTTTTCCTGCGGCCCTATGGCAATGTTAAGAGCTGTACATGCCTTAGGCAAACAAGGTCAACTTTCCTTTGAAGAGCGTATGGGTTGCGGCTTTGGCGCCTGTATGGGTTGTACTTGCAAAACCATTACAGGTGGTAAACGGGTATGTATTGAAGGGCCTGTATTTACCAGCGAGGAGGTTATCCTATGAAAAATTTAACCGTTACTTTAGGCAGCATTACTTTACAAAACCCTATTATGACTGCCAGCGGCACCAGTGGTTTCGGTTTTGAACTTTCTCAGTTTTTCCCTATTAAAAAACTAGGAGCCATCGGGTTAAAAGGTACCACTTTAGAACCAAGGTTTGGTAACCCTACTCCAAGAATTGCCGAAACAAAATCCGGCATGCTCAATGCTGTAGGCTTACAAAATCCCGGAGTAAAAGCAGTGGTCGATCAGGAAATACCAAAACTTCGCCACTTTTATAAAGGCCCACTAGTTGCCAACATTTCCGGTTTTTCTTTAGAGGAATATAAGAAAACTGCCTTATATTTTGATGAGCATAGCGACGTGGATATTTTAGAAATCAACATTTCCTGTCCCAATGTAAAAGACGGAGGCATGGCCTATGGTGTAGATGCTAAAAATGCCGCTATGGTATGTAAAGAAGTAAAAGCCCTTTGTAAAAAACCGGTTTTTATGAAATTAAGTCCTAACGTTACCGACATTGTGTCCATAGCCAAAGCCTGTGAAGATGAAGGCGCTGACGGTTTAACTTTAATTAACACCTTAAAAGGCATGGCCATTAATCCCTGTACAGGAAAACCCATTTTAGCCAACATTTCGGGGGGCTTGTCAGGCCCTGCCATTTTCCCCATTGCCCTGGCCATGGTTTATGACGTGTATAAAAACGTCTCCATTCCCATTATTGGCGTTGGGGGTATTTCAAATGCAGATGATGTTCTTTCCATGATGTCTGCTGGGGCAAGGGCTGTACAAGTTGGCGCTCAAACTTTGGTAAACCCTAACGCCTGCGAAGAAATTATTGATGAACTCGAAGAAAAAATGACCTTATACGGCATTGATTCTTTAGAAGATATTATAGGGAGGGCCCACCAGTGAGAGATGTAATAATTGCCTGTGATTTTCCCAACGAAGCGGAAACCTTTGCCTTTTTATCCTTATTCAACCACCTTGAAAAAAAACCTTATCTAAAAATCGGCATGGAGTTGTTTTATGGAGAAGGTCCTAACATTGTACGAAAAATCAAAGACCAAGGATACCAAATTTTCTTAGATTTAAAACTACACGATATTCCAAACACCGTAAAAAAAGCTATGAAAAATCTGGCTTTACTAGGAGTGGATATGACCAATCTTCACGCTGCCGGTACCATTGCCATGATGGAAGCTGCTAAAGAAGGGTTAATCATGGGATCCGCTCCCGGAAAAGAAGTACAATTAATTGCTGTAACCCAGCTAACCAGTACTTCTCCAAAAATGTTAAAAGAGGAACTGCTTATTTCCAACTCTATGGAAGAAACGGTTCTTCACTATGCCGCTAATGCCCAAAAAGCAGGACTCCACGGAATTGTCTGTTCACCCTTAGAAGCCAAGCAGGTAAAAGAAAACCTGGGGAAACCTTTTATTACTGTTACCCCCGGTATTCGTTATCCAAGTGCTTTAAAGGACGACCAACAGCGGGTGACCACCCCTATGGAAGCGGCAAAAATCGGTACCGATTTTATTGTAGTAGGACGCCCCATTACTGCCGCCAACGACCCTGTAACTGCCTACAACCAAGTATTATCCGACTTTTTAGAAAATTAAAGGAGTGTTACTATGGAAAGAGATATTGCAAAAGCCCTGTTAAGCATTCAAGCTGTGTTCCTTCGTCCGGAAGATCCTTTTACTTGGGCCAGCGGCATTAAATCCCCCATTTATACAGATAACCGTTTGGTTCTATCCTACCCCAAAGTCCGTGCACAAGTCGAAAAAGGATTGGCCCAATTAATTCAAACCCACTATCCTTCTTGTGAGGTAGTGGCAGGCACTGCTACTGCAGGTATTGCCCATGCGGCTTTAGTGGCAGATATTCTTACTCTTCCCATGGCCTATGTGCGAGGGAATGCCAAAGACCATGGTAGACAAAACCTTATTGAAGGAAAAATTGAACCGGGACAAAAAGTAGTAGTAGTGGAAGATTTAATTTCTACTGGCGGTTCTGTTATTGATGTGGTCAATACTTTAAGAGAAATGGGTGCTCAAGTACTTGGAATTATCTCTATTTTTACTTACGGTATGCAAAAGGGCTTAGATCGTTTTGCACAGGCCAATATCACCAACCATTCTTTAACCAATTACCATGTTCTATGCGATGTAGCTGCCCAAGAAGGCTACATTAAAGCTGAAGACTTAAAAAAATTGGAAGTTTTCCAAAAAAATCCTTCCAGTGATGAGTGGATGAATCTGTAAAGCCCTTATCACAAAAAACTCCACTATTTTACTTAGTGGAGTTTTTTATTTAAACTTTTCTTTTTTTCTGGTTGCATTTCCCTTAATACAAGCAAATCAATTGGAGATTCTATCAATCCGTTGGTTTAACTATATTTTCTTTCACAAACGCCTCTTCATTCTTTCTCTTTTCTCTTTTCCCTTCTTACCATAAATATAGTATAATATGAATGATCAATCACATCTTCAAAGAAAGTCGGTGAATAAAATGAAATTTTCTCCAAAGCCCTCTTTTTTTCTATCCCTTTATCTTTTTCTTACGCTAACTGTAAGCTTTCTTCTTCCTTCTTCTTTTGCAAAAGCAGAAGGGCTGGAAGATTTTATTTTACAAGATTTTCAGGAAAACTATGAAGAGGCCTTTAAAGACATTGATGATGATTTTTATGTAACCACTCAAAAAGGAGAGGAAAAGCCCTTCGAGTCTTTAGATAAAAAAGAGTTAACAGATTATTATCTGCAAGATATTGGAAAAGATACCATTCCTAAAATGGATTTGTCTGCCCTTGAAATAAATGAGCTTTTACCAAATTATTATTACAACATTTTAATTTTGGGTTTAGATACTCGAACTCCAGGGGAATTCGTCAGTTCCCTATCCGATGTGATAATGATTTGTTCCATTCATAAAAAAACAGGAGAAATTAAATTAACCTCTATTGCAAGGGATACTGCCGTTACCATTCCCGGCATGAATAACCCTCACCGTATCAATACGGCCTATAAATTTGGTTGGTTGCATGATGAAGAAAATGGCGGCCCTCGCCTTGCTATGGCCACGGTAAACTACAATTTTCAAATGAATATTGAGCGCTTTGTAACCGTAAATTTTTACGGACTCATGGATATTGTAGATAGTTTAGGCGGAATAGAAGTTCCTCTAACCAAAGAAGAAGCAAAGCGAATCAATTACGAAATGAGTGTTGCCTCTTTAGATGGTGTAAAAAGAGAAAAACTTCCTGAAAAAGACGGTATTTATTTATTAAGCGGCGCCCATGCCCTAAGGTATGTTCGCATGCGAAAATTAGACAGTGACTTTGGCAGAACCGCAAGGCAACGAAAATTTATGGATTTACTTATTAAAAAAGTTCTTTCCGATATTACTGTTGATAATCTTTCTAAAGTAATCACTGCTCTTTTACCCCATGTATACACCAATATTCCCACCATTGATATGATTACCCTCGCCTTAAGTGTGTTAAACTCCGATCAACTGGCCCACAGTCGCGCTACAGGATGGGAGATTATAACAGATTTTCGTATTCCCATGAATAAAACCTATACCTATGCCAATTATAATGGCGCTAGTGTATTGGCTTTGGAAGGAAATAGTTTACAAAAAAATATTCAATCCCTCCATGAATTTATTTATGGACAGCATTATTATGAGAATTAGATTAAAATTTAATTATGAAATCCCCTATCCTCTGTTAGAGCTATGCAAAATATGGTATTCTAATAACGGAATCACCCTTACTACTTCATCACTAGGAGGATATTATGGCAAAAAAAGGTAGTTTTTTTATAAAAAATAGAAAAACCTCTCACTTGGGAGGGGTGCTCCTTTTTATAGGTGCCTTTGTTTTTTTGTATGCCCTTTTCTTTCCATTGTATCGTCTTTTAGATTATATCATCTGTTTTACCATTACCTTACTGGCCGGTGGCGTATTTTACTTGTTTATTAGCGGTGCTTTTGCTAAAAATAACAATGCCCCCCCTCCTCAGTGGTCTGTCTCTTCCGGCGATGAAGCTTTAGACCGTTTTATGGAAGACGGACAAGTACTTTTAACTGAATTATCTTTAGAAAAAGAGCGAATTGGAGACATCCTAATCAATGAAAAAGTCGACGAATTGGTTGTTATCTGTAAGCATATGTTCTCTGCCGTACAAGAAAAACCGGAAAAGCTTCCTCAAATTCGAAGGTTTATGAATTATTACTTGCCCACTACTGCCCAGCTTTTAAAAAAGTATCGCCTTCTTCTTGGTCAGCAAAAAGATACAGCCCTTTTGTTTAACACCAGAGAGCAGGTTTTACAAGCCTTAGCCCTTATTATTCCTGCCAGTGAAAAACAGTTAAAAGCCCTATATCAAAATGAAGTGCTAGATATTAAAACCGATGTGGAAGTTTTAGAAAAAATGCTGGAAAAAGATGGATTCATTCCTTCTTCTTTACACAATTCCTCAATAAATAACGAAAAGAGAGGTTCACACCATGGATGAAAAAAACACCAGCCCCCTCGTTCCCATTTTAGAAGTGGTTTCAAACCCTGAAGAGGATCAAAACCTCTTTGAAGAAGAATTGGTTTCCATTTCCTCCTCAAAAAAGGGAGCCCAAGATATAGCAAAATTATCCAGTGCTCAATTAACCCAAAAAGAAAAAGAAAATATTAAAATATTTAAAGAAAAAATTGATATTACCAATCCCGATCATATTCTTTTATACGGAGCAGATTCTCAAAAGAAAATTGCGGATTTTTCCGATCAAGCTCTTGCTTCGGTAAAAACCAATGATACAGGAGAAATTGGAGACATGCTCAGTAAGTTGGTTGTAGAGCTTAAAAGTTTTGATGCCCTTGGAGAAGAACCTAAAGGCTTTAAAAAATTATTTAAGCGAGCTAATAACCAAATAGAAACCTTAAAAGCCCAATACGACAGTGTGGAAGGCAATGTAGAAAACATTGCCAACGACCTTGAAAACTTCCAAGTAACTTTATTAAAAGATGTCTCTATGTTAGAGCATTTGTACGAAATTAATATTTCCTATTTTAAAGAACTTACTTTATATATTATTGCCGGAGAAGAAAAACTTGAGGAAGTACGTTCTACCAGCTTAAAAGATTTACAAGAAAAAGCCACTGTAAGCGGTGATGCCATGGATGCACAAAAAGCCAATGATTTAGCCGTTGCTGCAGATCGCTTTGAAAAGAAAATTCACGACCTTAAACTAACTAGGCAAGTAGCTATGCAAATGGCTCCACAAATTCGTCTTTTACAAAATAATGATAGCTTGTTGGTAGAACGCATTCAAAGTACCTTAAGCAATACCCTTCCCCTTTGGAAAAGCCAAATGGTGTTGTCTTTGGGCCTTCATAATAGCCAAACTGCTTTAAAAGCCCAAAGTGCCGTAACCACTATGACCAACGAACTACTTAAAAAGAATGCGGAAGCCTTAAAAATGGGTACAGTGGAAACAGCTAAAGAAGCCGAAAGAGGAATTATTGATATTGACACCTTAATACAAACCAACCAATCTTTAATTGAAACCATTGATGAAGTTTTTCAAATTCAACAACAAGGCCACGAACAGCGTTTGGCTGCTGAAACTATTTTAGTTCAAATGGAAGAAACTTTAAAACAAAAATTACTAGACTTTAAATAACTTTCATTTAAACCAATGGCAACAAGAAAGGAGCCCCTATGAAAAAGAAAAAAAACTTCAAATTCGTTCTGTGTATTTTAGTAGCCCTTGTTCTTTTTATAGGGGGGATTTTCATTGGTGCTTATAAAGGCTGGAAAGAAGAATTTCAAAAGCTTGAAATCATTGCCCAGGAAAAAGGAAATCTCAAAGAGGCCTTGGGCATTTATCTAGCAGATGTAAATAACCTTTTAGTTGTAGCCCACAGGCATCTTCCAAAGGAGGAAAAAACCCTCACTTCTCTTGAAGGAGGAAAAAAACTTCTTTCAAAATCCTCTTCCCTAAAAGAAGATAAAGAAGCTTTTCAGCAACTGCCTTCACAAGTTACTGCTCTTAGCCAAAAACTAAAGCAAAGCCCTACTTTTGCAAATAGCCAGCGAGATCAGATTTACTTGTCCACCTTAGAAAAAGACCTTTCCTTTTTACAATACTCTGCTCAAACTTCAACCTATAATATTGCCGCAGCAGATTTTAACCAGCGAATCAGCCATTCCTTTAGTGGCCAAATTGCATTGAGGTTGGGGCTTTCCCTTGTGCCAATTTTTTAAGTCCCTTACAACATCACTTAAAAGGAGGAAAACCCTATGAAAAAAAAGTTCATTGCCCTATTGGTTACTGCAATGGTTTTAATTATGCCCTTTTTGGCTTCGGCAATGCCTTATGTTCGTTTTCCCCTTAAAGGTGAAAAGGTAAATGATACAGCCAACATTCTATCAGCCCAAGCCATTACCCAAATTCAAAGTTTTTCTCAGGATTTAGCGCCAAAAGCCAATATTGATTTTTGGGTTACAACTGTCCACTTTTTAGACGGTATGGAAGTACAAGCCTATGCCAAAGCCTTGTTTTCCCATTGGCAGCTACCTAAAAATGCTTTTCTATTGGTGTTATCTCCCGGTGAAGATCGTTATGCTACTTTCGCAGGGGAAGATTTAACTTCTTTATTTTCTGTTCAAAACCAACAACAGCTTTTGTCTACCTATTTAGAGGCGGATTTTTTAAACCTCCATTACGATCAAGCCATTCTCCATTATCTTAGTGGGCTATCCTCTTATTTAGAAAAACATCTTTCTTTAACCCTTTCTCCTCCTAAGGTAGCACAAGTTCCTTCTACCCCTTCAGCGGTTCAAGATCCTAACCTTTTATGGGGGGAAGAGATCAAAGACTTTACCAAAGACATAGGAAAAGCTGCTAAAAATGCTGCTAAAAAAGCTTCCAGTGAGGCTAGAAAAATCAATGGTGGGCAAGTGTTCTTTATTATTCTATTATTGCTGCTGATTTTCGGTAACCGAAAACAAAAAAACTTAGCCACTACTGCCGGTTGCCTTGGTTGCGGTTGCGGTCCCCTAGGCTGGCTATTTGCAATTTTAGGATTAAGTAAATTTTTTAATCAATCTCCCTCTAAGGATGATGATCGAATTTATCAATAATAAAGGAGAATATTTATGCCTGATATGCTGGTGCCTTTATACAAACTTCCCTCCTTGAGTACCTTAGAATCTTTACCTTATCAACAAAAAGGCATTCAAATTGTTCGTGCCATGGCCCCTAACATGAACAAAATTACCTCTTGGGTCAAAGAATATTTTACCCAAAGCTGGGCCAGTGAATGTGCTATCACCTTCACTCGTACACCTATTACTTGTTTTTTAGCCCTTAAAGAAAATCAAATCATCGGCTTTGGTTGTTACGAAGCTACTTACCCTACCTTTTTTGGCCCTACAGGGGTTTTAGAAGAATACAGAAATCTCGGTATTGGCAAAGGTCTTTTACTAAACTGTTTACACGGCCTTCATCAATTAGGCTATCCTTATGGAATTATCGGCTGGGCAGGTCCTGTTGATTTTTATAAAAAAACTGTAAATGCCATTGAAATAGAAGATTCTTTTCCCGACCTTCCCGGCTCTTTTGAACATATTTTGCGATAATCTTTCGCTTGTTTTCTTGAATCTTTTTACAAAAAAATGCCCCGTTTCCTTTAAAGGAAACGGGGCATTTTCAATTCGTTTTATTGGTTTACCAAGTTGTATACTTCAATAGCTTCGTTAATTTCACCAGCTAATTTACTTAAAGTTTCTTCCAAGGTAAGTTCGTTGTTAATCAGTTTTTCAATGTAAGTTTGAACAGCTTGTCTTGCTTGAGGGAATACGCTTAGTAAAGCACCGGCATATTCTGGAGCAGTTTCATGTAGTTGATCAATTGCTGTTTGGAATTGAGGATAAGCAGCAATGTTTTCTTTAAAAGCATCCAATTCATGGGTAGCAACGGTAATGGGGAAATAACCGGTTTGAGCATTCCAGAAAGCTTGTACTTCAGGAGAAATCATATATTGAATAAATTCCCAAGTAGCATTTTCTTTCGCTTCGTCTCCAGTACCTAGTGCCCATAAAGAACCACCACCAATAGATACCCCGCCTTTATCGTCTGCATTAATGCTTGGGAAGTAGCCGGTTCCTAGTTCAAAGGAATCCCCTACGTTAGACAATAAAGATTTAAGAGCTGCAGTAGATTCTAGAGTAATCGCAATGTCACCAGAAATAAAAGCTTGTTTTGCGCCGTCATTTCCTTGTCCAAGGTATTCAAATACCCCTTCGTCAAACATTTTTTTCCATACGCCTAAAATATCAGCACCTGC
>CAZEIB010000011.1:0-21606 GCA_964511785.1 uncultured Oscillospiraceae bacterium | reverse complement strand
TATCCTTATTATAACAAAAAAGATCACCTAATGGTGACCTTTTTTGACAGTCTGAAAGCTTGATTTTAAAAATCAAGCTTTTTTATTACTTTTTTTATAAGGTCTTTTTCAATATATGACGCGTTTTCCCTCCATATAAGGCCTTTGTTTCCACTATCTGATAGCCATTTCTAATGCCGTTGTTTAAACTAAAAGAGTTTTCAGGAGAAATGGTGGTCACCATAGTACTTATTCCATGGTTTTTAGCCCACTTTTCAAATTCTTCAAAGATTTTTTGTTGAAGCCCATAACCTCTATATTCTCCATCAATAAAAATGCTATCCACCGTAACGGTTTTCTCTATGTTATCAATCTTACTTTTAATATGCCATGCCCCATGGCGAGGGGTATCCCTATTTACAATTAAAAGGGCAAAACCTATGAGCTGCTTTTTTTCATAAAGGCTTACACAACAATCTTCCTTTAAGGATTCTTTTAACTGCTCTTCATCTGTAAGGGCAAAAAGATCAGGGTTCTCTATTTGCAAAAATACTTTTTTCTGTAATTTTATAATCAAGCCAAGTTCGTCTATGGTGCTGTTTCTAACCAAAATCTTCTTTTCTTCCCCTTTTTTGTTTTTTACTATCCATTCCATTTTTCCCACTCCTTTTACCATAATTACAATCAAAAACGCTACTTTTTCATTGTAACAAAAAGCAGCGTTTTTGAATATCTTTAGGAATATTTTTAGCCAGTAAAAGCAAAACGGTAACCTTGGTTGTAAATGGTTTCAATGGTTCCTTTGTTTCCAAGTTTTTTTCTTAACCGTTGTACATGAACATCAACAGTTCTACTTTCACCAACTTCTTTATAACCCCAAGCTTTGCTGTAGAGCACTTCACGGCTTAACACTTGGCCAGGGGAATCAATAAAAACTTTAAACAAGGCCATTTCTTGGGTGGTCATTTCCACATTTTCTCCTTTCCAAGAAATCACTTTTCCGTTTAAATCCATATTAAATTCTTTTTCTAAAAAAGCTGTTCTTTTTTCTTCTAAAATTTCTTGTGCTTTTTCAACTAATTCCCTGCATTTGCAAGGAAAAGGAATGATAAACAGGTCATCTGAATTTTTTTTGGCAAAATGTTCTTCTTTTTCTTTAGGTACTAAAACCATTAAGTCCCAAAAATATTTTTTCCAATTTTTATTTTGGTATATATCATCAAAAAAGGGACTAACTACACTGGTAACAACAAGCCCCCCCTTTCCTTTTTTAATTAAGTTCAAAGTGTTGCTTATTGTACTGGGGCAGCTAGCTTGGTAGCTTAGAGAAGAAAATACTTTTTCTAATTTTTGATTATATTCATGGTTTCCCACTACAATAATAATTTCTTGCATTTCTTGCATTTCTTTCACCTCACCCATATAACGAAACAGCGTTCTCTTTTCTTCCCCATCAAAAATATTTTTATTAAAAAGGTTTTATGTTATAATACAGGCAGAAAGAAGGGAAGCTATGACGCCATTATTTTTGAGGGTTGCCGCCTTGTCCCCAAGGCTCTCTTTAGGAAATGTAAGGGAAAACAAAAAAACCATTTCTCATTATTTAGCTTTATTAGAAAAAGAAAAAGTGCAAATCGCCCTTTTCCCAGAGCTGTTTTTAACGGGCTCTAACTGTGGCGATGTGTTTTTTTCTCAAAGCTTGCAACAACAAGTTTTTGAAGTATTAACGGAATTGTTAAAAGAAAATAGAGAAATTCTTACCTTTTTAGGCCTTCCCTTAGCCGTTAATGAAAAACTATACAATGTCACCGTAGCTTTTAGTAAAGGAAAAATTTGGGGCATTGTACCTAAAAACCTGTTAAACGCACAAGAACAGCGCTGGTTTTCCCCTTTAGAAGAAAATCGGCACCTTTCCCTTTTCGGCCAACAGATTCCCTTTGGAGGTAATCTATTCTTTTCCTTTGAAAATATTTCTTTCTCTATTCTTTCAGGGGAAAACTTTCCTACCTCTAATCAAAATCTATGCTCTCTTTTATTTAACCCTCAAGCTTCTTTTTACCATTTAGGCCAAGAAGAGGAGAAAAAGGCAGATTTACATTTTTTAAGTAAAAACCACCTTTGCGCCATCGTTCAATCTAACCAAGGCATGGGGGCTTCCACAACGGATCAAGTGTTTTCCGGTCAGTGTGACATTTTTGAAATAGGCAACGAATTAAGCGGCGTGCCTGCCTTTTCAAAGGAAAAGCTTTACACCATTAGTGATATTGATATAGGGCAGCTTTATTTTCAAAGGCAAAAAAATAAAAAGCCTTCTGCCCTGCCTTTTGAAAAACTTCAAGAAGTTCCTATTTCTTTACCCCCATACTCTAAAGACTTACAGTACAGAACTCTCAACCCTCTTCCTTTTGTTCCAAAAAAGGAAGACCTTGACCAAAGGGTTTTAGAAGTGTTTAACATTCAAAGTAGAGGGCTTCAAACAAGGCTTGAAGCTACAGGAATTAAAAACATTGTTCTTGGGGTTTCTGGCGGCTTAGACAGTACTTTAGCCTTGTTAGCTGCTTGTTATACCTTAGATGAAATGGGTCTGCCCCGCACCTGTCTTCACGCCCTTGTGATGCCCGGCTTTGGTACCACAAAGCGTACCAAAACTAACGGTTTAAGCCTTGTAGAAGCTTTAGGGGTTAGCCTTAAAGAAATTAATATTACCCCTGCAGTAAAACAACACTTTAAAGATTTAGGCCATCCTCAAGATGTAAAAGACATTACCTATGAAAACAGTCAAGCTAGAGAACGTACCCAACTGCTGATGGACTATAGCAATATGGTTAACGGGTTAGTATTGGGTACCGGGAATTTAAGCGAGATTGCCTTAGGTTTTTCTACCTACAATGCCGATCATATGAGCATGTATAACATTAACAGCGGTATTCCGAAAACCTTGGTAAAGGTATTGGTTCAAGAAGGAGGAAAATTCTTTTCTCCTAAAGTAGATGCTCTTTGCAAAGACATTGTGCAAACCCCTATTTCTCCTGAATTATTGCCTGCCAACAACCATGGAGAAATTACACAAAAAACAGAAGACATTTTAGGTTCTTACAATTTACATGATTTTTTCCTCTATCATTTAATGGACTCAGGAAGTGGATACGAAGGTTTGCTTGCCTTTGCTACCAAGGCCTTTGAAAACATTTTTTCTAAAGATACCATTGAAAAGGCCCTTCAATTATTTATCAAACGCTTTTACCAACAGCAATTTAAACGAAGTTGTATGCCCGACGGGCCTCAAGTTCTTCCCTTTAGCCTTTCACCAAGAGATGGGTGGAAAATGCCCAGCGACCTTTCTCCAAAGCCCTTCCTCCCTTAAAAGTAAAACCGATAGGAAATTTCCTATCGGTTTTTTGCTTTTATTGATTCAATGCTTTTTTGTACTCTGCTATTTCTTTTTGATTTCCGTATACGTAATGATCTGTTTCTATTTCTACAAAACTTGGTTTATCTACTTTATAATCGTGAAGGCTTTCATCGTAAATAATCAGCTCTTTTTGTCTTTCCACAATAGGGTTTGGGTGAGGAATAGCCGATAACAAAGCCTTTGTATAAGGATGTAAAGGATTGGCAAAAAGTTTTTCTGTTTCTCCTTTTTCTACTAAAATCCCTTTATGAATAACGGCGATCCTGTCACAAATAAAGCGCATTACCGATAAGTCGTGAGAAATAAATAAGTAGGTAAGCCCTCGGTCTTTTTGCAGCTTGCTTAATAAGTTTAATACCTGTGCCCGAATGGATACGTCTAAGGCGGATATCGGCTCATCTGCAATAATAAATTCCGGATTCATAATTAGAGCCCTGGCAATACCAATTCGCTGACGTTGCCCACCTGAAAACTCATGAGGAAAGCGGCTGGCAAATTCAGGCAACAACCCCACATCCTCTAAAGCTTGGTGCACCTTTTCCCGAACCGCTTTTTTTGAAAAGCCTTTTGCGTAAATTCCCTCGGCTACAATATATTCAATTTTTGCCCGTTCATTTAATGAAGCCATAGGGTCCTGAAAAATCATTTGAATTTTTTCTGTGAGTTTTTTGTCCTGATTTTTAGAAATTTTCCCACTAATCCTCTCTCCCTGATAACGAATTTCTCCTTCTCCAGGGGAATGAACTCGTACAATGCTTCGTCCAATAGTGGTTTTTCCTGAACCGGATTCACCAACCAAACCAAAAGTTTCACCGGGAAAAACATTAAAGGAAACTCCCTTTACCGCCTCAAAGGCATTTCTCCCTTTACTAAAAGATACATGAAGGTTTTCAACTTCCAGCAAAGGCTGTTTTTTCTCCTTACTCATTTTCTCCACCTCCACCTAGTTGTTGCAACTTTTCAATACTTGGAGGAAGGGAAACTTTGGGAGCTCTCTCGTCCAAAAGCCAGGTACGGGCCTTATGGGTAGGGCTTATTTCAAAGTACGGGGGTCGGGCTAAATGGTCAATCACCAGCGCATGGGGATTTCTTTTTGCAAAGGCGTCTCCCTCCACTTTTGCAAAAAGATTAGGAGGGGTTCCTTTAATAGAATAAAGCTCCTCCCCTTTTAAAGCCAATTGAGGCAAGGAGGATAAGAGAGCCCAAGTGTAGGGGTGTTTAGGGCTGTAAAACACTTCATCTGCTAAGCCGATTTCAATAATTTCTCCCCCATACATCACTGCCACCCTTTGAGCAATATTAGCCACCACGCCTAAATCGTGGGTGATAAACAGAATGGTTAACTGGTATTTTTCTTTAATTTTTTTAAGCAATTGCAAAATTTGCGCCTGTATGGTTACATCAAGGGCTGTAGTGGGTTCATCACAAATTAAAATTTTAGGTTTACAAGCTATGGCAATAGCAATTACAATTCGTTGGCGCATTCCTCCTGATAATTCATGGGGATAAAGTTTATAACAGCGTTTAGGGTCGGTAATTTGTACATCTTCCAAAATTTTAAGCACTTGCTCTTTTACTTGTTTTTTATCTAGGTCGCTATGAAGCCTAAGGGCTTCTCCAATTTGTGATCCAATGGTTTTTAAAGGGTTTAAACTGGTCATTGGGTCTTGAGGAATCATGGCTACTTCCTTGCCTCGAATTGTACGCCACTGCTTTTCTGAGTGAAATTTTCCCAAATTCACATAGGCTCTACCTTCTTCATCTTTTTGTATAAGTTGGGTAGGTATTTTCCCTTCTTCAAAACCATAGTAACGAATTTCTCCTTCATCAATAAAACCGTTACTATCTAATAAACCAATAAAATTTTTATTTAGTACCGATTTTCCACTACCGGATTCTCCTACAATCGCCAAGCTTTCTCCAGAAAAAACTTCTAAATCAATTCCACGTAAAGCATGTAAAATTCGTCCTCGCAAATGGAATTTCACATGAAGGTTTTTCACTTGTAGTATAGGCTTTTGTTTTTCCATTTTTGAACCTCTTTCTTTTATGGTTATCGATGGTTTTTAGGATCTGCCGCATCTGCAAAGGCGTTGCCTATTACATAAAAAGAAACGGTGACAACAGATAGAATTAATGTAGGATAAATCAATTGATAGCGCAAATTCGGGGTCAGCATCATTTGCCGTCCTGCATTTATCAGCGCCCCTAAACTTGGAATTGTTGCGGGAAGACCAAGGCCTACATAGGTAATAAAAACTTCATTTCCTATGGCACCTGGTATCGATAAGGCCATACGCAGCATAATAACCGATACTAAATAAGGCAATAAATTTCGCATAATAATTCGAGGGGTAGAAGTACCCAAACATCGGGATGCCACATTATAATCTCGATCCCGTATCATTAAAATCTGATTTCTGATAAAACGGGCCATCCCAATCCAGCCCGTTAAACTCATGGCAAAAATCATGGTCCTCATCCCCGGCCGTAAAATTAAAGATACTAATATTAATACAATCGTTGAAGGAATATTATCTACCACATTGTAAACTTCTGTAAAAAGAAAATCTGCCTTTCGCACATATCCCCAAATAACCCCTATTAAAATTCCAATCACAGCTTCAATGACTGCAACTGCAAAACCAATGGTAAGCGAGGTTCTAGTACCTGCCCATACCCTTGCCCATAAATCTTGACCAATAGAGTTGGTCCCCATCCAAAACGTACCGTTAGGAGATACGTTTCGATAGGGGAGGCCGGTTTCCGGGTTGTTGTTCACAACAAAGGGATCAAACTGATTAGGCAAATAAGGCTGTATAAAAGTAAATACAATAATAAGCACAATTAAAAACAGTAATACCATAGCTGCTTTGTTTTTGCTAAAAGCGTGAAGGGTGGAGCTCCAGTAAGAATAATTGCTACTGCCGGTTTTCTCTCCTTCTTTTTCATCAAAGGGGGAAAAAGAAAATAATTCTTTCTCTGTTTTTCCTTGAAGAAGGTTTTTGGTTTCTTCTTCAATTCCCTTTTCAGCTCCCATCACATGGGGATTCTTCCACAGTGCCATTATCCTCTCCCTCCTTTCCCGGTTAAACTAATACGAGGGTCTAATAAAGTCATTAGCAAGTCTCCTAATAGAAGGCCGATAATTCCCACACAGGCATAAAGAAGAACAATTCCTTGAATCATGGCATTGTCTTGATTGGCAATAACATTTACCAATAATCCCCCCATACCGGGAATAGCATATAAGGATTCTATATATATAGAGCCTATTACTGTATTTAAAAAAGAAGTGGGAATGTATTGAGCCATAGGTACAAAGGCATTTCTAAAAATATGAGAAAACATGATTTTGTTTTCAGAAACCCCTTTGATTTTTGCTAGCATCACATAGTCTTTTTGGCTTTCATCTACCATGTAGCGCCTTATCCACATGCCATAATAGGCAATGTTTCCAAGAGACATGGACAGTACCGGTAATACCCAAGACTTAAAAGAAGTAGCATCAAAAAGCATTTTTACATTTAAAGCTTCCGTGCCGTAAAGCTGTATAAATAAATAATATACCGCCGCCGGCACTGCTTGAATTAGTACAATAAAGCCGGTGCCTATATGGTCAAAAAACTTTCCTTTATTTTTGGCCATAACTACGCCCATGGGAATGCCCACCAACATAGACACCAATATAGATAAACCGCCAAGTTTAATAGATATAGGAATTTTAGGCCCCAATATTTCTGTAACCGGCACATTGTTTCGATACACCCTTGAAACTCCTAAGTCTCCTTTAAATAGGTTTTTGAAAAAAGTAAACAGCTGTTGGTGCAAAGGCTTATCCAGCCCCATTAACCCAATGCCATTTTCAATTTGTTCAGGGGTCATTTTATCGTAGTTGGGAAAATACCCTTCAATGGGCATTAACCGTACTAAAACAAAAATAATGGTTAAGATGATTGCTAGGGTAATAATCGATCTTCCCAAGCGCTTTACCATATATTTCATCATCTTGCGAAAACTCCTTTTTTTGTATAACTTTGCTTTTCTGTAAAAAGAACCACCAGGGCATCACCTTGCTGATGCCCTGGTAGCAAACTACTATTCTAGTTTATCCTTTTTTCCACAAGGGTGCAAATATTTATTGAGCTTCTTTTCCCCAGTTTTCTTTAAGCTCTTCTAATTTTTCAGGGGAAATAAAATCCTCTTCCAAATGTTGCCACTTCATCCGTAAAGTAGAAATACCAAAAGGAGCAAACTGCCCTTCATAAGGGTTTATTTTAGAAGCTTGGTTTTCAGGTGGAGTGATATAATAAGGAATCACAACAGCTTTTTCAATCAACATGGCCTCTGCTTGGGCAAACAAATCAAAGCGTGCCTCCAAGTCCATTACTTCCTGTTTTCCTTCTTCCACCTTGTTATAATAAGCCTGTACAAGGGCTTTGGTTTGGGGAAAATCCTCGTTGTTTAAGGTGGTGTCCATTTTATTATAGGTATTACCAACATAAACCCCATCTTCTTTTTTGGCTTTTAAGGGATCCGTAAAGGTTTCAGGATCTTGGTAGTCAGCTCCCCAGTTTACCCGCATAAAAGAATATTTACCGGCACTACGGGTACTTGCAAGAAAGTTTTCTTTAGGAGCACCGGATAATTGAATTTGAATAAAATCTGTTCCTAGCAATCCTTCCAGCTGTTGCTTTACCATTACACTTTCATTTTCCCAGTCTTTCATATCAACCCTATAGGTCAATACCACTGTTACAGGGAAGGTCACCCCTTCTTTTGCCAGTTCTTCCATAGCCTTTTCTTTATAGGTTAATGCCTTGGCTTTACTTCCCTCTACATCGCCTTGGTTATAAAAATTTTCTTCGATATTTTCAAAAGGAGGGAAGGCGGCAAAGTCTTTCCCATTAGCATTTACAAAGTTTCTTGGGGTAATAGAATGTTGAATCACTGCTTCCTGCTGGTCAGGGGTTGTTGCATAAAGGCTATACATTCTGTCAAACCCGCTCATTATAGCCAAACGGAAATTTTCGTTATTAACGGCTTTGCGCCAGTTTTCAGGCCCAAACTCTTCTTCATAAGTAGGGTTAAAGTTAAAGGCAAAAAAGTAAGAGTAAGCCCCTGAAGGACGGCTTTGAGAGATATAGTCAGGATAAGTAGCTTTCCAATCGTCTAAAATTTCGTTGTTAATCAGAGCAAAATCCGTCTCGCCCCTTAAGGCCATGGTAGGCTCTAGGGTTAAAGCTTCCGGGCTGTACATACGAACAATTTCGTCAATATAAATTCGGTCTTTATCCCAGTTGTTTTGGTTTTTGCTATATACATGTTTTCCCTGAGGCTCAAATTCAGATAGGATATAGGCACCGCAATAATATAACTTGCTATTGTCCGATGCGCCAAAATCTTCTCCCAGTTCTTCAAGCAAAGGCCCATAAGCGGGCATAAAGCATACATAAGTAAGGGCGCTTAAAAAATAAGGAGTGGGTTTTTCCAAGGTGTACTCTAAAGTATAATCATCTAAAGCTTTAATTCCCACTTCACTAAAATCAATAGGCTCAACCTTTTCTTCTCCTTCAGGAGGAGTAGCCATTTGCCCTTTATAATACTGCTCTGAATTTTTAATCATATATACTTGATTTGTAATGGAATTTTCGTAGGCAGGATTCAATACATACTTGATACCGGATACAAAATCGTGGGCCGTTACTTCTGCCATTTCATTACCTTGATAATCGTACCACTTTTGCCCCTGACGAAGGGAAAAGGTCCATACCAACCCATCTTCAGAAGTGGTCCATTCTAAAGCCAAACCGGGGATAATGCTCCCATGGTTATCGTATTCTACTAAAGTATCAATCACATTGGCAGGAATGGTTTGATCCCACTCTGTTGATGCTTTTAAGTAGTTTAAAGTAGTTACTTCTGCAGCATATAAACGGTTATAGCTTACTTTCTCTTGGGCCAGGGTGGTTCCTCCTGTAATGGATAGTAACAACACCAAGCTTAGCAATATCGAAATCATTCTTTTCATTCTCGGTTCCTCCTTATATTCATCATCTCTTATCTTTTATCTTCCCTTAGCATACCCTATATGTTTTTTTCTTGTCAATAAGAAAATTGGATGATTCTTTCTATTTTTTTGCACTTTTGCTGTTTTTACAGGTTTTTTTGCCTGAAAATGAATTTTTCTCTTTTATATCATTCATTTTTCCCACAAGCAGCCATAAATTTTTGAAGAATTTTTTGACTGCTTTCTTCTTGAGGCATTTTTTCAGGATGCCACTGTACCCCTATAAAAAAAGGATGGTTTTCCATTTCAATGGCCTCCACCAAAGTACAAGGAGCCGCTGCAACAGCTTTCAGTCCTTTACCTAAACTATTAAAGCCTTGATGATGAATGCTGTTTACCTTGATTTTGTTTTTTTGTAAAATGTTAAAAAGTAAACTCTTTTCTTTTATCTCTACATCATGAATGGGGTGATGGTAAGGAGCTTTGGGTTTATGGTTTAAAGGTACAATGCCTTTAAATTGGCTGGGAAGATCTTGGTATAAATTTCCTCCCAAGGCCACATTCATTACTTGAGAGCCTCTGCAGATGCCCAATACCGGTTTTTTTTCTTTTGCCAAAAGTTGCATTAAAGTGATTTCCATTTTATCCCTTAAAGGAGAAATAGAGCCACATTCTTCCCCCACTTCTTCTTGATAATAGCTAGGTTCAATATCTCCTCCCCCTGTAAACAAAAATCCGTCACAAAGGTTTATTAACTGGTTTAAATCTTCTTCTTTTGTAATATGTAAAGGTAGCATTACAGGAATTCCCCCATATTTTACAACCCCTTCAATATATAAATTGGTAACTGTACTTTGCAGTTGTCTATCGTCATCCATGGTAATACCAACAATTGGTTTCATATAAAAACTCCTTTTTTCTTAAAACAATACCACCCATATTATTTCGAGAAAAAAGGAGTAAATTCCTTCTTTTATTTACTTTTCTTCCTGTTCTTCTAAAGACTTTTCCAGTTTTCTCTTTACCCTTTGCAAGGCATTGTCTATAGATTTTACATGACGATCTAAATTTTGAGCAATTTCCTGATAACTTTCCCCGTCTAAATAAGAAGCCAACACTTGCTGTTCTAAAGGAGAGAGGACTTCTTCCATTTTTTCATGAATATAGGTTAGCTCTTCTTGGCTAATAACCAAATCTTCAGGATTGCTGATTTTGGCCTCTACAATCACATCCAATAGTGTTCGGTCCGACTCATCATCAAAAATAGGCTTGTTTAAAGATACATAGCTATTTAAAGGAATGTGCTTTTGCCGGGTAGCCGTTTTAATGGCTGTAATAATTTGTCTGGTAATACAAAGTTCTGCAAAAGCTCTAAAGGAAGTGGCCTTATCTGGGTTAAAATCTCGAACAGCTTTATATAAACCAATCATTCCCTCTTGCACAATATCTTCATGGTCGGCTCCTACTAAAAAATAACTTCTGGCTTTAATCCGCACAAAATTTTTATATTTGTTTAATAGGTATTCTAGGGCCAATCCATCCCCTTGTTGTGCCAAAACCGCCACCTCTTCGTCGGTTTTTTCTTCATAGTGAATAAATTGATGGTTCTGTTCAGTTTTTTCGGAAGGTTTTTTTCCTTGTGTCATAGCGTAAATCCTTTATATTGTATTTTTCTATCTGGTTTCAAGTATACGGTAAAGTAATACGCCTGTTGCTACAGAAGCATTTAAAGAATCGATGTTTCCCATAATAGGTAAAGAAACCATTTGGTCGCACTTGGTTTTTACTAATTTACTAATTCCTTCTCCTTCAGCCCCAACAACCAATGCACAAGCACCTCTAAAATCTACCTCACGGTAGTTTTTCCCTTCGCTGTCGGCACCAAATACCCAAATGTCTTTACTTTGAAGAAGTTCAATGGTTCTAACCAAGTTGGTTACCCGTGCTACTTTTATGTACTCCACTGCTCCTGCAGAAGCTTTTACTGCTGCAGGGGTAAGGCCCACAGAGCGCCTTTGAGGCACAATTACCCCATGGGCACCAGCACACTCAGCACTTCTAATAATAGCCCCAAGGTTGTGGGGATCGGTAATCCCATCTAACAACACAATAAATGGTGCTTCTTTTTTTTCTTCTGCTACAGCTAAAATATCCTCTAAAGAAGAATAGGCAAAGGCAGAGCCATAGGCGATTAACCCTTGGTGGTGAGGGGCGATAGCATCCAGCCTGATTTTTTCTACAATTTGCACAGGCACTTGGGCATTTTTAGCCATCATCACAATTTCTTTGGCTGAACCGCTTAACTCCCCTTTTTGTACTAAGAGTTTTTCTAAATCTCTACCGCTTTTTAAGGCTTCACGAATCGGGTTTCTACCGGCAAGAATAATGCTTTGAACATCTTCTTGGTCATTTTCAAGGTTTTCCTGTTCTAAAACCGGTTGATTCCCGGGTTTTTGATATTGAAAATCTTTATAACTTGGTTTTTTGTTTTCTTCTCTTATCCCAACGGGGCTTGGACTGTCACTTCTTTTTTTAAAGTCATTCCCTCCACTGGGGCCTCCTTTAAAAGTTTTATTTTGATAGGGCCTTTGTTGCCCTTCTCTTCTTTCTTGAAAAGAAGAATTTTGGTTTCTGTTTTGATAGGGTCTTTTCTCCCCATCCCTCTCTTGAAAGGGGCGATTTTGGCTTCTATTTTGATAAGGCCTTTTCTCCCCATCCTTCTCTTGAAAGGATCGGTTTTGAGGCCTACCTTGGTTGCTTTTCCCTTGATAGGGCTTTTCCTGTCTGTTTTTATTTTGAAAGTTTCGTCCTTGAGGGCCTTTGCCTTTATAACTTCCTTCTCCACCTTTTCGGTTAAAGTCTCTATTAAAATCTTGGTCTCTTTTAGGTGCAGCTACAAAGGCTCTTTTTCCTTCTTCTTGGGTTGAAGGACCGAAACGTTTAGATCCTTCTGCAACGGTGCCTCTGGCTCTTGGTTGAATATCTACTTGGGTTTTATGGTAAATGGTACTTTGATAACCCCTTGAAAAAGAGGTCTTGTTGTTTTTATTATATGGCTTACGGTTTTCTTGATTTTGTTGGCCCCCTTCTTTTTTAAAAGAGCCTTGTCTTGGTCCTGATTGGTTTCCTCTAGTAGGCGTTTTTTGGTTAAATGCCATAAATGATCTCCTTATAAAACTGTTTCGTTACAGTCTTTTCCTTTATTTCTTGCTGTTAGTAATTGTTTTCGTTCTTCTTTAATTTGTTTCATCTTCCCACAGGTTTTTTCCCCTTCGGGGCAAGGGCCACGCAAGCATCCGGGACCTGCGTTTTCAAAAATCACAGGAGCTACTTCCAAACAGTATTCATGCATTTTAGTAGCTAAAGCCCTTATTTCCCACTGGGCTCTGGTACACATCCGTAAGGAAAAAAAGTGTAACAGTTCCCGTACATTCATGGTCATAATCAACCTGGTTTCACAGGCTCCCGGCAACACAAAGCGAGCATCCTCGTTACTTTGCTCCCCTGTTCCTAAACGACTTTGCCAATTTTCGTACCACCCTTGTATTGTAGCCATTTGCTCTTTATATTCTTTCACAGCCTCTTGACCCAATTTTTCAATATTGGGCGGAATAATATAGCCAAACCCCTCTTGATAAAATACATACCGTTGGCTTTGAACGCTGAAACTGGCTATGCGGTGGCGGGTTAACTGGGCTAAGCACACCCGACTAATTCCTTCCACTGCAAAAGTAAAACTGGCATGTTCCATTACCGATCCATGCCCCATATCCATGAGCCGTTTAATAAAAGATTCTTGGTCCGTCCGTCCAATTCGATCTTTTAAGGTGGCTACATCTACTTTAGAATAACAAAGCTTTGCACCTAAAGCCACCAATTCTTCCATATTAAAGGTATGCCTAATCATTTCCACATGTAAAGTAGTTGCGCTCATTTTAAGCCTCCTTGGAATTTGTATACGCAAAAATCTCTTCTAGTCTTTTCCCTTGTCCGGTTAAATACAAAAAACCTAATAAGGCTTCAAATCCTGTTGAATACTGGTAATCTGCAGGGTTTTGATTTTTAGGGGCTCCGTGTTTTGCTTTGGCATTGCGTCCTCTTCTTACAATGTCCGCTTCTTCGGAGGTTAACTGGTTCTGTATTTTTTGTAAAACCGTTGCTTGAGCCCCTGCGTTTACTTTTGCTGTTGCCTCCACATGAAGCTTATGAACATTGTAGCCCAACGCGATTAGCTGTGTGCGAACAAACAAATCCCAAACGGTATCTCCAATGTAGGCCAGTTGCAACGGATTCATCATCCTGGCATCTTTTTCACTTGTAATTGCCACCAGTTCCAACCTCTTCTCCCCTTTCAACTTATGAACCTTCTTATTATATCAAAACCCCCTTAATAGGGCAAACATTCTTTTGTTTTCTCTTTCTTTTTAAGAAGAATCTTTTTCAGTAGATTTTTTTTCGGTAGGTTTTCTATTTTTCCCTCTTTGCATTTTTCCTCTTCCCTCTTATAATAGGATTAAAGGAGGTGTCTATGAAAAAACTACCTTTAGCCCATGTATTAGAAATTACTTTCAGCTGCTTATTTGCCATTCTTTTAAGTCAAGCTTTAGGCCTTCAAAACAGTGTTTCTGCAGGCATAATTGCCATTTTAAGTGTACAGGGCACTAAAAAACACACCTTACAGTTGGCACTGGAAAGAAGCCTCTTTTTTTTATTGGCTCTTTTTATTGCCTTTATTTCTTTTTCCCTTTTAGGCTATAGCCTTTTAGCTTTTTCTTTTTTTGTATTTCTTTTTTCCCTTGCCTGTTATTGGAAAAAAGCCTATGCCTCTTTATCTATTTGTTGTGTTTTAATTTCTCATTTTTTCATTGCCCAACACATGGCTTTTGCTTTTGTTGTAAACGAGGCCCTACTACTCATTATTGGCGTAGGCTTTGGTATTTTCTTTAACCTTTTCACCCCCGATTCCCTTGCTGCTGTTCGCAAGCAACAGTTTGCCATTGAAGAAGAGATGAAAACCGTATTATTTTCCCTTTCAAGTTTAATGGAAGGGGAAACCGATTCTGAAAAAACCGATACTGCCTTAAAAAACCTTGAAACCACTCTTTTTGAAGGCCATCAACAACTAAGTCATTACGAAGGAAACACTTTTTGGTCTTCCTCCTATTACCGAAATTATCTTTTTATGCGGGAAAATCAATATAAAGCGTTAAACCACATCTTTCAAAATGCTAAAGATTTAGTTTCTCCCCTTGCTCAGACCCCTTTGTTATCCGCTTTTTTTGTACAAACCGCTTCCAACTTTCATGAAAGTAACAACGCCCTTGATTTACTAAAGGAATTGGAAGATATCACTGCCTTTTACAGTGCCAGCCCTTTGCCGCAAAGTAGAACAGAGTTTGAGCAAAGAGCTACCTTATACCGTATATTAGTGGAAATGGAACAGTTTTTAGAATTAAAGGCTTCTTTTGTACAGAACTTGTCTGATCAAGAAAGAAAGACCTTTCAAGCCAATATTACTAAAGAGAAGTAAATTTTCAAACTTCTCTTGCTTTTTTTATTACACAAGCCAATGGAAAGAGAGATTAAAATGTTTACAGAATATGGTCCTTTAAGTACAAAGGTGTATGATTTTACAAAACCCATCGGCAAATCCATTGATGGTGATTTAGAATATTATTTTAAAAAAATACAGTCTTTTGAGAAAGGAAAAGTACTGGAAGCAGGGGTAGGTACAGGGCGAATGGCTATCCCTTTTTTAAAAGAAGGAATTGACCTGATAGGGATTGATTTATCAGCGGATATGCTGAAAAAATGTGAAGAAAATTATACCCTTCATGGGGTAGAAGGGTTATTGTATCAACAAAACCTTTTATCTTTAAACCTGCCTCATACTTTTTCTACCATTATCATGCCCACAGGATCCTTTAACCTACTCCCCGGGCGCAAGGGAGCCTTACAAGTGTTGAAAAATTTTTATCACCACTTGTTGCCTAAAGGGCATGTGGTCATTGATATAGAATTGCCCACAAATTTTACCCCAGGAGATGAACAAAAAAGTTTTTTTCAAATATCAAATAATGAAACCATCCTTTTAACCACTACCTCCTTAGAGAGGAACTGGCAAGAGCAAAAAACCCTTTCTTTAAACCGTTACGAACAATGGAGGGAAGGAAGCCTTATTCAAACAGAATTGGGCCAATTTGTTTTATATTGGTACGGTTTGGAAGAGTTTAAAGATTTGTTGTTGCAAGCAGGTTTTACAAATATTACAAAAACTTTTGATTACGCAAGGGAAGATACCTATCAAAACATAGCCACTTTCATTGCTGAAAAATAAAAACCAATGCCTTTAAACTATCCTTTTGTTAATCAAAAAAAGCCTCTTATAAAAGTATTTTTTTATTTAACCACGATGAATAATTTCAAGAAAAGCTGCAAAAACAGATTGTCTACTAGCAAAAGGTAGTCTCTTCTCCTTTTCCCTAAAACCATGAATACAATTGTGTGATTTTTACATTAAAATTTCCGTTCTTTTCCTAAAAAACAAACGGCTACCGTGCCCGGTCCGCAGTGGGTGCCAATAACCGGCCCTACAAAAATTTCATCAATTCCTCCAAGGTTAGGAATACGGCTTTTCACTAATTCTTGCAATTTTTGTGCATCTTCCGGTGCATCGGCATGCATAATAATAATGGTTTGTTCTTCTGGGTTTTCAATCCACTCTACCGTCATATCTGCCAAGGTACGTAGAGCTTTTTTTCGCCCTTGTACTTTCCCTGCCGGAACAATTTTGCCGTTTTTCCCCATAGCCAGAATAGGTTTAATATCTAACATACTTCCTACTAAAGCACTTGCGCCCGAAATACGGCCACCACGTTTTAAATACTTTAAATCATCTACAGTAAGTAATGCATGGGCATGCATTTTGTTTTCTTCTACCCACTGGGCTACTTCTTCCATGGTTTTTCCTTGAGCGTATAATTTATAAGACTCTTTTATTAACAGGGTTTGAGGGGCAGAGATAGACATAGTATCAACAACCATAAATTTTCGTTCAGGATATTTTTCAAGAAGTTCTTCTCTGGCTGCATAAATATTTTCAATGGTGTTAGATAACTGGCTGGAAAAAGCAATAAAGAGCAAGTCTTTCCCTTTTTCTAAAATAGGCTCAAAATACTCCAAATAGTTATCCTTAGGTAAAAGAGAGGTATTAGCCAAGGCCCCTCCTCTTAACTTGTTATAAAAATCTATATTATTTCCCCCTTCACCCAAATCGGCAAAAAATTCTTTTCCTTCTATGGTGTAGGGCATATATACAATTGGGATTTGGTGCTCATCACGGTAGGTATATTGCAAGTCACTGTTAGAGTCTGTCATAAATACGTAATCAGCCATTTAACTCCTCCTATTCATCATTTGTTCATAATTGCCTACTCATTGTAACTAAAATCTCGATAAAAATCAATTTTTATCAGTATTTCTAATGAAGTGCTAATGTTTCAGTCCGTTGACTTCTTAAAAGCTATTGTTTATAATGAAATTCAGCGCTGTTGCCCATTAAATATCAGCAACAGTCATATAAAGCGAGGTTATCATTATGGCAAAAATCATCGGCCCGTCCCTACCTAATATCCCCTGGCAAGACCCACCTGAAGTATTGCATAACCCTGTATGGCGTTATGACCATAATCCTATTATTTCTCGTCATGCTAATAAAATTAGTAATAGTGTATTTAATAGCGCTGTTGTTTCTTTTGAAGGGAAGTTTGCCGGTGTTTTCAGGTGTGATTCAAAAGCCGTAAGCATGGATATTTTTGTAGGCTTTAGTGATGACGGGATTAACTTTACCATTTCCGATACCCCTATTAAATTTGAAGGGGATCCGGAAATTACCAAAAGAGAGTACCGTTATGACCCAAGGGTTCTTTTTATAGAAGATCGTTATTATATTACCTGGTGCAACGGCTATCATGGCCCCACCATTGGCATTGCCTGGACAAAGGATTTTAAAACCTTTCACCAGTTAGAAAACGCTTTTTTGCCTTATAACCGTAACGGAGTACTTTTTCCACGAAAAATCAACGGCTTATACACCATGTTAAGTCGCCCTTCCGATACAGGGCATACCCCCTTTGGGGATATTTTTGTCAGCCAAAGCCCCGATTTAACTTTTTGGGGGAAGCACCGTTTTGTTATGGGTACCATTAACGAAGATCGCTCTGCTTGGCAATCTAAAAAAATCGGTCCAGGGCCAGTACCTATTGAAACCGATGAAGGCTGGTTAATGATTTATCATGGGGTTATTAATACCTGTAACGGCTTTGTATACCGTATGGGGGTTGCTCTACTTGATAAAGAAGACCCTTCCAAAGTATTAGGTCGCAGCCGTCATTATATTCTGGGCCCTGAAACCCTATATGAATGTGTTGGAGATGTGCCTAATGTCATTTTCCCCTGTGCCACTTTAACCGATTCTGCTACAGGCCGTATTGCCATTTACTATGGCTGTGCCGATACGGTATCCAGTTTGGCCTTTACTACTGTTGATCATTTACTAAATTATATGAAAGAATATCCTTTATAAAAAGCCGTCTTATCACCCTTCATTACACCACAATCATCTAACCCCGTTTTTACCAAAAGGAGCATAGATATGAATGATGTTTTTTTAGGAGATATAATTCAAACTAAAAAGCCCCACCCTTGCGGCAGCAATGAATGGACGGTTATTAGAGTAGGGGCCGATATTAAAATCAAATGCTCCGGTTGTGGCCGTATTGTAATGATGGATAGGGAAAGCTTTTTAAAGCGGCGTAAAAAAACTTTGGTATCTGCTGCGCCTTTAGAAGACTCTTCCCTATAAAACAATTTGTTGTGAGGTTTTTACATGTCTAAAGAATATCAAATACCCGATCCCCAAGATGAAAACACCCCTTCCCTATTGGAAAATGTCGAAAAGGCATCTGCTGAAGGGACTTCCCTTCACGAACAGCCCCCCAAGCCCCCTTTAAACTTGCAAAAAGAAATTCTCAGCTGGGTTATTACCATTGCTGCAGCCGTTCTTGCTGCCCTTTTAATTCGTACTTTCGTTTTTGTCCCTGTGAAGGTAGAGGGTTCCAGTATGGCTGACACCCTGCAAAATCAAGAAATGGTATTTGTAACCAAGTTTGATTATTTGTTTGGTACGCCCAAACGGCAAGATGTGGTTATTTGTCACTACCCTAACCGCAGCTATAAGGTTTTTAATTTATTTACCCGTCCTCAAAACTTTGTAAAACGGGTCATTGGTCTTCCTGGCGATACTATTGAAATTAAATATGACCCTGTTTCTAATAAGCAGTTGATTTTTATTAACGAAGAGCTTTTAGAGGAACCTTACCTCACCGATGACCGGCACCGTTCCCCAAGAGAAATGGAACCGGTTACCCTTGGGGAAGATGAGTATTTTGTTATTGGAGATAATCGGGATAACAGTAACGATAGCCGAAATCTTTCCGAAGTAGGCCCTATTCACAAAAAAGATATTGTTGGCCACGTGCGCTTTGTATTCTTCCCTTTTCGCCAATGGCGGGTAATTCATTAACACTTTATTTTACAAGGAGTACTTATGTCTGACCCTATTTTGCAAATCGAAGATCCCGTTAAAGAAGAAAAGCCAAAAAAGAACTCTCTTAAAAAAGAAATTTTAGGCTGGGTTCTTTCCTTTTTGGCTGCTTTCTTGGCCTTTATTATTATCAAAACTTTTATTTTCACCCCTGTGCGGGTACAGGGCTCCAGTATGGCCGACACCATACAGGATAAAGAGTTTTTATTTGCCACCAGTTATGATTACTGGATTGGAGATCCTCAAAGGGGAGATGTGGTGATTTGCCACTACCCTAATCGCAGCTATCAATTTTTAAAATTCATCACCCTCCCTCAAAGTTTTGTAAAAAGGGTAGTGGGTTTACCCGGAGATACTATCGAAATTGTTTATGATGAATTGGCAAGAAAAAACACAGTACTTATTAACCACCTTCCTTTAGAAGAAGAATATTTATCCCCTAGCCGAAATCAAAATTACAAACCTATGAAGGCCGTTACCTTAGAGGAAGACCAGTACTTTGTCATAGGAGACAACCGAGACAATAGCAACGATAGCCGTAATCTCTCTTTAGTAGGCCCTATTCGCAAAAAAGATATTGTTGCCCATGTACGTTTTGTTCTTTTTCCCTTTAAGCAAATTCGTGCTATCCACTAGCCTTCACTAACAATAGGAGAAAATATGTGGGTTTTTTGTGCCTTTCTCTCTGCTTTTTTTGCAGGAATAACAGCGGTTTTAGCAAAAATTGGCCTTGAAAAGATTTCCTCTTCTTTGGCTACAGCTCTACATACTTTTGTAGTGCCGCCTTTTGCTTGGCTGCTGTTTTTTTACATAAAATCAACAGCCGTTTAACCACCCTTTCTACAAAGTTTTATGGCTTATTTAATCCGGCTTATCCACAAGCTTATTTTGGCTTTTTTATAACAGCACTCTTCAGTTAGGTCCTTCCAGTGTGGTGGTACCTATTGATAAATTATCTATACTGGCGACTGTTGCTTTTGCCCATGTTGTATACAAAGAACACCTTACATTAAAAGGCTTTATCCCCCTTTTACTATTGGTTACAGGTACTTTATTATTACTAATTCCTTAAGGAGAAACTTTCATGAGTATTTTTACCCAAGAGGCAATGAAACGCTTTAGTTGTAGAAAGTTTTCCACAAGGCCTGTGGAAAAAGAAACCCTAACAAAAATTTTAGAATCCGCCCGTTTAGCCCCTTCTGCCTGTAATGCCCAGCCTTGGCATTTTCATGTAGTTACACAAGGTCCTCTCCTTGAAAAAGTAGCCCTCTCTTTACAAGAAATGAAAATGAATCCTTTTGCCAAAGAAGTTCCTTGCTATATTGTTATTCAAGAAGGGGAGTCTAACATCACAGCAAAATTTGGCGCCCGCCTTAAACAGCAGGATTATACCGGCTATGATATCGGCCTGGCTACTGCCCATATTTGTTATGCAGCCCAAGAATTGGGTTTAGGAAGTTGTATTATTGGCTAGTTTTCTCAAAAAGAGTTGAAAAAAGCCCTCAACCTTACAAGTGATAAACCCATTCGTTTAGTGGTGGCTTTAGGTTACCCTTTGGAAGAAAACCCTCCTGTAAAAGAAAAAAAGCGAAAATCTTTTGAAGACATTGTCACCTTTCATTTTTAACCAACATTTTTTTAATAAACAACTTGTGAAAAAGTCCGAAAAGAAGAAATCATATGAGAAAAAAACCTGTTGAGACTTAAAATATGCGAGCAAGTAAAAGATAAAAATCTTTTTTTCAAGGTGGTAATAAAAACCCCTTAAAATACAAATAATATGAATAAACAGAAAGCTAAAACAGAAAAAAACTGTGTTTTATTTGTAAGTGCAAAATATAATAAAAACCAATTAACCTATACGTTGACAAGGAGAATAGGCTTTGGTATAGTTTTAACATACAAGCACCTTGAAGTTCAAGGAATCAACTCTACAAGTAAAACTTAGACAAAGTAAAGGGAAAATAATATTTTAAAAAAATTGATATTGGAGACCTTCATTGTGATAAATCAGGAGGATACTAATGAGAAATAATGAGAAAAAACTTCGTGGAATAGTAGCGATATTGTTAATATTTTTGCTTTTTGGGGGAAGTTTTTTTGGGGAGCCCGCTCAAGGACAAGAAAGAGCTTTAGTCGCTTTAAATGCTTCAGATGCCAGTAGAACAACAGAATTCACCCAAGGTGAGAATAATGGCCAAGAAAAGGGAAAAGCAGCAGCAAAAGTGAATAGAGAAACTGGTGAAAATGAAGAGACGGAAGAAGGGGGAAAATCCGACTCCTCCCAATCTTCAAACGAAGGGTTTCCCTTAGGCAATGAACAAAGCCCCGATGAAACAGATCAGAATATCCAAGATGATCCTAATCAGGAGCCTACACAGGAACCTGCACAGGAACCTGATCAGGAGCCCATACAGGAGCCTACTCAGGAGCCTACTCAGGAGCCTACTCAGGCACCTACCCAGAAACCTACACAGGAACCTACTCAGGAGCCCACTCAGGCGCCTAAAGAAGTACCTTTAACAATTGAAGACTTTGAAAACCGATTAAAAGAACAAGAGGCCAGTCAAGGCCCTGTATACATTGACCTATCTATTAAAA
>CAZEIB010000010.1:10536-21935 GCA_964511785.1 uncultured Oscillospiraceae bacterium | reverse complement strand
CAAAAACATTAACCGTTTGTATCAACTTTCTCAAAAGTTACCCAATCGCTATTGTAAAATGATGGCCATTGTATACCATATTTTTGCTTGTTTACTGGATATGAACCCTACAAAGGAATCGGAAACCTATGTGGATAACTCTGCCTTTTATGCAGCAAAAGCCGTTGAATATATTGAACACAACTATACAAAAAGCATTTCTGTAGATGATATTGCCATGGCCCTTGGTATTTCCAGAAAACATTTGTATTCTACTTTCAACAATCATTTAAAAATTCCTCCAAAACAATACGTTATTTATTACCGTATTGAAAAAGCCTGTATGCGCCTAAAATCTACTAACCAAAGTGTAATGGAAATTGCAGATTCTGTAGGATATGCAAATCAGTTTTATTTTGCTAAAGAATTTAAACGCTTAACGGGCATGACCCCTACTCAATATAGGAGTAACCCGGATGTAAGTGAAATATCCAGTTACCGAAATTTTGTAGCAACCTTAAAAGAAAAACTGGAAGACCCTGCCCTGGCCCTGCCCCTTATGGAAGATATTATTTCTGTATACCTTCCTCCGGAACCTGTAAGAAATTTACAAGAAGAAAAAACCTTATTAGAAGAACCTTTTTAAAAAAAGTTCTCCCCTCATTTTATTTTTTCAGTTGCCCTATGAAGGTAAAACAGCTCCCATTGAAAAACATAAAGCCGGTACTTCAACCTTCCTTTAAAAGGAGTTTTGAAGTACCGGCTTTATGTTTCAAAGTTAAAAAGAGGGCTGTCTGCCCATTATACAAAGGCCTTCCAAGGAATTTCTTCCGCCTTTTGATGATGGTTTAAAACACCATCAATATGCATTAATAAAGGGAACTCTTCCACAGTAGTTTTCCCTTCTTGAGCCAATTCTTTAACCGCCTTTGCCGTTCTATTGGCAATAACCAAAGACTCTAAGGTTACTCCTTTTAAAGCCTTTGTTGCCTCTTCAAAAGTATAACCTTTTCCTAGCAAAGTACCGATTAAACGGGTTCTTCCCCCAAAAACTGTAACGTATAAATCCCCTGCGCCCAAATAAATATTTTCTTCATCAAAGCCGAATAGGGCCAGCATTTTTTTCATTTCTTTTACACTTTGCCCAAATAAGCCTGCTTGTGAATTGTAATGAATTTGTCCATCTTTCTTTTCGGCAAGGCCTACTGCCAAGGTTACACCAAGAGCATAGGCATTTTTTAATGCAACGGCACATTCCACTCCTTCTACATCTTCCGAAAGGCTGATATGATAATAATCTGTTTCAAACATTTTTTTAAAAACAGCTAATTGATTCCTATCTTTTCCGCAAAAGGTTACCACACTATGGTCGTGTCCTGCTAATTCATAGCTTGTACAAGGCCCACCTATGGCAAATAAAGTGTTTTTTCTTTCAGGGTATAATTGAGTGTAATAGGCTAAGTAACTAATAAATCCACCTTTTTCAGTGTTAACCATTCCTTTGGTTACAGATAATATAGGCAGATGATTGGGAATAAGAGGTAATACTTGTTGAGCGAACCAATCAACACCGAAACTGCTGACACCACTAAGTACAGCATCGGCCCCTTCTAAAGCTTTTTCCAGCTCTTCTATTTGGAAAAATTGGATTCCTTTAGGTAATTGATATTTTAAAGTGCTATGGTAGCCGCTTTTTTTCGCTTCCTCAATAATCTCTTTATCTAAATGTGTACCAACAATTCGAACTTCATTTCCATTTTCACAAGCAGGAAAAGACAAAGCCGATGCCATCATACCTGCCCCAACAAAGGTGATAATACTCATTATTACAACACTCCCTCTACTTTTCCTCTGTTCTTCTTTTGATTTTCCCTTATCACAATTTCTATTATCACAAATTTTGCTTTATCCTTCAACCGTTTTTATATTTTTTCTTTTAATTTAATCAAAGAACCTGCATCAATCTATCTGCAGGTTCTTTAACTGCTCTTTAAGCCCATTTTTTCCTTTTTTTGGTTTTCTCTTTGCCTATTCTCTATTGTTCCGTAAGCAGTATCTTATAACCAGTTACTATCATTAAGATGAGGGCTTTTTAATTTTATCAGTTCTCTAACTTCTGTTATATTGGGCAAACTGGGCTGCGCCCCCATTTTAGTAACGGTAATATGGGCTGCATGGTTGGCAAATGCCATGGCCTCTTTTTGAGAAACCCCTGCTGAAACCGCATAACAGAAGGCACCAATAAAGCTGTCTCCCGCAGCAGTTGGGTCCATTACCTTTTCTGCAAAAATACTGGGACTGATAAAAAATTCTTCTTTATTGCCAAAAGCGGCACCTCTGCTGCCTAAGGTAATAATAATATTTTCAATTCCCATGTTCAATAAAAAATTGATATTTTGCTGAATGGAAGCATCATCCGTAATCGGAATCCCTGTAATGTCTTCCGCTTCATGTTCGTTAGGCGAAAAATAAGTAATATAGGGCATCACTTCTTTTTTTACAGATGCAGAAGGAGCCGGATTTACCATGGTTTTCACCCCTTTTTCATGGGCGAACTTTAACACAATTTCATTAATTTCAAGGGGTATTTCGTGTTGCATAATCACCATGTCATATTTTGCAATTTCATCTTTTAAAAAGGCAACATCCTCTGGAGATATTTTCATATTTGCACCGGAAACTACAATAATTCGATTATGGGTTTTCCCCCCTTGTATTTCCAATTGAACATTTCCAATAGCAGAGTGGGTATGAGGATTAATATGAATATGTTGTGTGTTTACGCCGGAATTCCTTAAGCTTTCCAGCATTTCTTTTCCCATACTGTCCTCTCCCACACAGCCTACCATATCTACTTGGGCACCAAGCCTGGCAGCTTGCACGGCCTGGTTAGCACCTTTTCCTCCTGAAGCGGTGGTGTAATTGGTTCCTAGTACGGTCTCTCCCTGTTGGGGAAACCTTGGTGTGGATACAATTAAGTCCATCACCAAGCTTCCTACAACAAGTATTTTTGGTTTACTTTTCATGAAAGAACCTCGCTTTGTTCAATTAAATGATTTCTAAATAATCCCTGTCTGGAAGTTGTGGAAAAGGGGCATTAGGCAATTGTTGATACCAGAATGCAACAGAGGCAATATCATCTTGTAAAGGAAGATATTTCCCGTTTCTTCTCCAGCCCAATGCCTGAATGGTCACTTTTAATTCTTTTTCAAAGCGAATAGGATCGGCTAAATGCCAACGATACATGCCAAAGCGTAATTGACTACGGTATTGGCCATCGGTTTTAACTACTTGTATACCTGCATATGGGGTAGTAAAGGGTAGATATTCCTTTTTAGTTACAGGGTCTTCAAAGTTATAGGAGCCACAGAAATAGTCTTCTGTGCCTGTACCACAAATAGTAGGGAACTCTTTATCTCCATCCATGAAGAATTTTATTTCCCCTTCTCCCCACCAACCGTTGTTGTTTAAACCCCAAGCCATATAGGTGCCAACGTAATGGCCTTTTCCTTTAATCCCGTCAATAATGGTATAGTCCTCTTTATAAGGCAAGGGATTGGTTCTTCTAAATTGAGCACAAAAATATGCAGCATCCTCTTCTACTTCGGTTAAGCAGTAATCAATTTGGTAATAAATAACTACAGGATCGTCAGATCTATTTTCCAGTGTCATTTTACAATTTTTTCTAAAAGGCATAGGCCAATAGCAATTAAAAGCACTACCCGGGTTTACACAAACGGCCAAAGTGGAAACTTGAGCATATTCGTTCCATCCACAGGCAAAAAAGTCACCTATAGGAGATTCAACGGAAGGATGCTCCTGCTCGTCCCAGTACATACGTAAAATAGTATCTCTCCATTTTCCCGTTGGGGTTAACCAAATGTGTTGAATACATCCGGGTCCTTCAATATTAGCAATTTCAAAAGTTTCATGGGGCTGAATAATAATGTAAGGGTTTACTTTCCATCCTGTACCTAGATCACTAGCAGCATGATGTGCGCTACCTTTTTCAACAGGACACATTCCTCCCTTTCCCGGTTCGCCGGTAAAGTTTTCTGGAGAAATTGAACGGGTTTTGGCATCTGACAGACGATAGAGATCCGATAAGCTTCCTAATCCATTAAACTTCATACTAATTATCCTCCTAAAAATTATTAATCATATACATGATTAGTTTCAATAGTTTTTATCCCCTATTGTAAAGGGAAAAAGCATAAGACCTTTCGGCCATTTTCTAAGGTCACATCCTCAGGCATGGTGTTTTTACACTTTTCTTTGGCATAAGTGCATCTTGGATAAAAAGGGCATCCTTTATTTCCTTCTTCCCCTGCCTCAATTCCCGCAACACTTTCTTCTTTTTTCCATTTTTCCCCAATGGCGGGAACAGATCCCATTAAAAGCTGGGTATAAGGGTGAGCCGGATGATCCATAATATCTGCAGACTTTCCATACTCAATTAAATAACCCTTATAAAGAGTGGCAATGTAATCGCTTACATAATAGGCTGTAGATAAATCATGCGTAATATAAATAAAGCTGATTCCATATTTTTCTTTAATACTTTTAAACAGGTTTACAATATTCATTTTCATAGAAGCATCAATCATGGCAACAGGTTCATCTGCCACAATAATTTTAGGAGAGGTAATTAACGCTCTAGCAATAGAAACCCGCTGTAATTCGCCCCCTGAAAACTGAGTAGAGTACTTTCCCTTTACATTTTCATATTGTAAGCCTACAGCTATTAAAGCTTCTTTTACTTTTTCAATGGCTTCTTCTTTATTTTTGGCATTTCCATAAGCTCGGGCTGTATCATATAAATATTTATCTACCTGCCGCCTTGAGGAAAAAGCTTCAAAAGGATTTTGAAAAATAGGTTGTAAGGCTTGGTGAAAATTTTTATTACTGATTTTTCTTTTATCTGCTAAATTTTTCCCCTCTAGGGTAATTTCTCCTGCGCTTTGCTCCAGCAAACGCAAAATCATTTTAGTTAAAGTGGTCTTTCCACAGCCGGATTCTCCTACAATAGAAAGAATAACAGGTTCGTCTTTAAACAAATCAAAACTCACATTATTTACTGCAATAATTTTTTTCCCGGAAATAATACTTCCTACACGAAATTCTTTTGTCAAATTTTTTACGCTTAACAAAGTATCTTTCATTTTCTTTCCCCCTTCTTCATATTTTAAAGCAGATGGCATGCAACAAATCTTCCCGGCCTAATTTCCCTAAACTCGGGAATAGCATCGTTACAGCTTGGCTGTGCCATAGAACACCTTTGTGCAAACCTGCATCCCGGAGGAGGATTTTTAAGAGAGGGAGGGGACCCCGGTATTCCTTCACGAGGATTTTTGTCCCCAACCCTTGGCAAAGCACTTATAAGCATTTTTGTATACGGATGAAGGGGATCAGAAAAAATGTCATTGGTTTTTCCAAGTTCTACCACACTGCCGGCATACATAATAGCCATACGATGGGTCATTTGATAATGAACTCCCATATCGTGAGATACAATTACTAAGGAGTTTTTCATTTTCTCTTGTAGGTCCATTAACAGTAAAATAATGTTTTTCTGCACCACTACATCAAGGGCTGTGGTTGGTTCATCTGCTAAGATAAAGTTTGGATGTAGGAAGGTGGCTAAGGCAATAATAACCCGTTGGCGCATTCCCCCGGAAAGCTGATGGGGATAGGCCTTTAGAACCGATTCCGGTAAATCCAACTCTTGTAAATAGTCTTTGATTTTTGTATACATTTCTTGCTTGTTAACCTTTTTTTGATGCCGTTGAATCACTTCGAAAAACTGATCTTCAATTTTGTATACAGGATTTAGCACGCTCATAGCCGCTTGCGGAACATAGGAAATTCCTTCCCACCAAGCATTTTTTATATTACCGCTAGAAACCGTTATTTCTTTGCCTTGGGAACTTTTGTATCCCATTTCTACTTTCCCTTTAGTTAGTTCAAGGGGAAAACTGATTAAGTCATAAAGTACTTTTATCAAAGTAGATTTACCACATCCCGATTCCCCGGCAATACCGAATATTTCATTTTCGAAAATGGTAAAGGAAATATTTTCAATGGCCTTTACCGGTCCTGAAATGGTTCTATACTGAGCGGAAACATTGTCAATTTTTAACATTCTTATCGCCCCCTCTTTTTAGAAGTATAGTCATTATAACCGGTATAGGTTAAAAACAGACCAATAAACAAAACAATCGTTGCCACAACAGGAGTTCCAATCCATATCCATTGTTTTAAAAGGATTGCCTGATATTCTCTTGCCCAGTAAATCATATTTCCTAAAGTGGGGGTAATAGAAGAAGATAGGCCTAAAATAGCCAAACTAGCCTCTGAACCGATAGCAACTAAAATGGTATTAATAAAGTTTGCCATAGACCAAGATAATACATGGGGTAAAATTTCTACCAAAATAATTTTAAATAAACTTTCGCCGGAAAACTTCGCCGTATTAATAAACTCACGTTCTCTAATGGTTAAAGCCATACTTCTTGCTTGCCTTGCAGGCCATGGCCAGTTAAAGATGATTAATATTCCTGCAATAGCCGCTATAGAAGCCCGCCCTTTTAAAATAGAACCCATCAAAATAAGTATGGGGAGGGAGGGAACAACGATAATAGCATCACAAACAAACATAATCATCCGGTCTACTGCTCCACCTACAAAGCCTGAAAAGAGACCTACTAAAACCCCAATGATTGTAGAAAAAAATGCCACTGTAATCCCTAAAATAATAGAGTTTCTAATAGAAACTACCAATAGGGAAAAAATATCTTGTCCTTGCTTGTTTGTACCTAACCAGAACTGGCCACTTGGTGGACGATTTTTTTTGAAGGCTCCAAGATTTGTTCCATCTAAGGTTTTAAAAATCGGTAGAATAAAAGCAAGGATTAGGAAAAACGCCGTTATGATAATACCAACCTTAAATCGAAAGCTCATGGCTTTCCAATTTTGAGATATATTCTTTCTCCAATTTTTCATTATGATATTCTCCTTACCTTCCATCAACTATATCTTATTCTAGGGTCTAAGAACGGATAAATAATATCGACTACAAAGGTTGCTGTAGATACGGCAACAATTGAAATGGTAATTAAACCCAGCATTAAATTATAGTCGGCAGATGTAATGGCACTTTGCAATAACATGCCTACTCCGGGATATCCGAAAAGAATTTCTGTCATTAAAGACCCGCCAAATACACCACCAATATGAAGACCCAAAGCGGTTACTTGTGTAAGAATAGAGTTTCTAAACACATAGCGATACGCAATGGTGCTTTCTTTTAAACCTTTCATTCTTCCATAGTTTACATAATCTTCTTCTGCTACGTTAGAAGATAAAGACTTCATACTAATAATCCACCATCCGCAACCGATTAAGATTAAAGAAATGGCCGGCAAGAAAGAGTTGTAAACTACCTGTGATAACCATTTATAAGAAAACTCAAAGTTTTTGGGCATGGTAGCCATTAAAGGAAACCACTGATTAACGTGGCAAAATAAAATTATTAAAACCAATGCCATAATAAAATATGGAATGGGATAAATACAAATGCTAACGGTTTCAAGGGCCTTTGCATACCATTTGTCTTTTTTAAAACCGGCTAATAAACCAATTAAATTTCCAATAATCCAGGAAAATAAGGTAGTAAAGAGCAAAAGGCTTACCGTATAAGGCAAGGCGGATTTAATTAAATCAATTACAGGGGTTGGGTACATGGATAGGGAAGGTCCAAAATCAAAGGTTAACATACGGGGGATTGCAGTAAAGTACTGTTCAAAAATGGAACCACTTAAACCAAACTGCTTTTCCAAAACCTCTCTTGTTGCTTCAATTTCTTCCGGTGTTACCCTCGTTCCCTTAGAGGTCATGCTTGAAAGCATTGTTTGAATAGGGTCAGAAGGCATTGCCCGTTGTAAAAAAAACACAATTGTAACCCCTACCCAAATGGTAAGAAGCCAAATTAATGCTCTTTTAAAAATAAATTTTGTTAGTTTCACCAAGAGCCCTCCTCATAATAACGGTTAAACAAATAATAAAAGGAGCTATAAGGAATATAGTTCGCTATAGCTCCTTTCATTAATCTGTTAGCTACTTAGCTGTTGATGTAATTTGGGGTAACTGGAATTTAAAGCAAGACCACCACCACCATGGGCCATCATAAGTATTGCTTGCTGATACATAGTTTGTCCAATAGTAGTTATTAACAGGTACTAACTTTGTTGTACCAAACATAGGTAACCAAGCTACATCTTCAACAAAAGCTTTCATCATTTCATGAGCTAAATCACGAATTTGCTCGTCATCAGAAGGCAGTACAGACATTTTATCCAATACATCGGAGATTAAATCGCTTTTGATGTGGGCTTCAACACCGGCACTGATTTGACCGATGGGAGATACTAGGTCTTTATGCCAACCACTTAAGTTTCCATAAAAGTCAAGTTGTACACCACAAGCCGGCCAGTAAGAACCTAAACTGAATTCACCCATGTTACCGGAAGTTTGGAAGATAGAAGCGTCTGCAGGTTGTACGGTTACGTCAAAACCAAAGTTACGCCACTGTTCTGCACAGGCATAGGCCAAGCGGTTAGATTGCATTTCAAAATCTGCCGGAGCGATAATTTCAAAACTTAGTACTTCGCCGTTATAGGTCCATGTGCCACTGGCATCTTTTGCTAAACCGGCTTTTTCTAAAAGCTCAGTTGCTTTTTCCGGATCATGTTTCCACCAACCGATACCAAATAGTTCGACTAAGGCCTCTTCACTTTCAGGTAGTCCTTCAATTTCCTCTTCTTTTAACACTTCGGCAATGTTTAATGCAAAGTCTTTATCAAAAGGTTGATAACCATCTTCAAAGGCATAATCAACAAGCCAGTCTCTTAAAGGCATATGGATGTTTTCCATCATAAAAGTTGTAGGAGGCATTTGCAGTGGAGATACACGCATTTGTCCGTTAAAGGTATCCATGGAAACCTGTACAATATCTAAAGCCAAAGCCATACCCCAACGAACATCTTTAGAACTAAAGGGGTCTACTGCACAGTTAAATAAAATTCCTCTTTCACAAGGATCATCGAAGCAACCAAAGGGATATTCATCAAGCCAAGTTTGCACATGCTCGTTCCCCATTTGTAATACTTCCCAAGATTCCGGGGTAATGTCGCAAAGAATGTCAATGTCGTTGTTAAGCATAGCCATAACCCGCTTATCTTCTGTACCGAAGCTTTGGAATAGCACGTATTCTGCATGGGGTTCGCCACTAATAGCTCCAACATCGGAAAACTGCCAGTCTTCTCTTTTTTGGTATAGGAACCAGTATCCTTGAGGGTCTCTGTCGATTAACACATAAGGCCCAATAGAAACAGGATTTTCATAAGGGTCGGTTAAAATATCTGTTTTAGAAAAAATATGTTCGGGAATAACTCTAAAGGCATTTCCCCAAACGGTTACGCCCATGGTTTGGGAAAGTTTTGGATAGCTTTCTAAGGTATTGATAATAATTTCGTAGTCATTGACCAATTCTACATCTTTAATGTAGGTTGCCATAGAAGCACCTGTAGGAATGTCTGCCTTTTTCTCTAACAAGGTGTTAATAGTAAAAACAACGTCATTGGCGTCAAACACTTCGCCGTCGCTCCATTTTAGCCCTTCACGAATACCAATTCTAAAAGAAGTGTAGTCATCGTTTAATGGCTCGGGAAAAGTAGAAGCAAGGTCGCAAAACTGCTCACCAGTAATTGTGTTAATTTCCCATAAATTAGAGTATACTAGTTGATGTAGACCTGAACTAAAGTTGGTTCCTGTCATATAAGGGTTACATTGATAAGGGTTACCGATTTTCCCGTCTAAAGGATCTACAACCAAGGTTTGAGATCTTGGTGTACCGGCAATGGTCGTGGCTTCTGCCATGGCGAATAATGGTATCGATGTCATTACCATCACCATACACACCAGTAGAATAGAGATTCTTCTTTTCATGTAATTCACTCCTTCAAATATAAATAGCAGCTTCATAGCTGTTACTTTTCGATGATTAAAAACACCTATTCATTTCTTGTTGAGGGTTTACCATACTTGTTATTAATTTTATTATATTGTATGCTTAAATAAAGCACAACAGCATGATTTGTTCAAAAATATATGTATTTTGTTCAATCCTTAAATCCATTTCCTAGGAGGTTATTATGGCAAATATTCATTTAACCAATTTCACAGGACCCCAGCTAAGAATATTACAACATCCCATTTTACACTGTATGGGCTGTTGCAGTAATATTGTAGGATATAACCGTTCTCCCCACTCTCATGCTGAAATAGAATTAATGTACATTGTAAAAGGTGAGGGGATTACCAAAGTAAATCACAAGGAATACCCACTAATGCCCGGCACTTTAGTTGTATATGAGCCAAACATTATCCACCAGGAAACCTTTAAAACCAATGCCCCCACCCCTGTTTTTTATCATATTAAATTTGATGAACTCTCTGTTGCAGGGCTTCCCACCAATCATTTACTACCAAAAGACTTTTCTGTAACCATTGAAGCCAAAGAATATCAACAGCTTTGCCAAAATTTATTTTCCACCATGTTTTTAGAAGCACGAAAAGAAGAAATAGGGTATATACAAGTTTTAGACAGTTTGTTAAGAACTATTATATTGCTTACCCTTAGAATTGTTTCATTAAATCAACCCAGTTTGTCCATGGCCGAGTCAGAAGATTCTTTAATCAGCCAAATTCAATATTACTTATCTCAAAACTTTAACCAAAAAATTTCAATGGAAGCTGTTGCCGATAAGTTTTTTATTAGTTCTTATTACTTATCTCATTTGTTTAAAAATAAAATTGGTATTCCTCCTACAGTTTATATTACACAAATTCGTATTAACCGAGCTTGCAGATACTTAAACCAAACTGATATGACCATTGCAGATATTGCTTTTGCTGTGGGTTATCCAAGTCAGTCAAACTTTCAAACTCAATTTAAAAAATATAAAGGAATTTCTCCCTCCCAGTACCGTAACCACTATAAAACCTCCTCTATTATTTATATGCATAAGTATGATGATTAGAAAACCTCCTCCATGAAAACAATCTTGGAGGAGGTTTTTTAAGATGCCTTGCTTTTTGATTTAGCTTAGCGATTAACTTTATGTTTTTATCACTTTATATCTTTAAGGTTTTTGCTTTCTTAGGCCCATTATAGCTTCCGAGGCTGCACCGTTTCCCCAATCATAGATGGTAAATTCACCAATGCCACGACTAAACTCATCTGCATAGCCTTCATGTCCATAATTTTCCATCATAAAGCCGTAATCTTCTTTTCCTAAAAAGGGCCATTTTTTTTGCCATTGAACAAGAGCCTCAGGATTTTCAGGACAATACATCATGGA
>CAZEIB010000010.1:0-10526 GCA_964511785.1 uncultured Oscillospiraceae bacterium | reverse complement strand
CGCTGAACATACTCTTCTTTACCGGTTAGTTGGCCATACTCAATAATGGTTTTTGCAAACAAACTTTGCCTCGCATCGTTTAGTTCTGCATCCCCATTCATAACCCCAAAACCACCCACAACGGTAATAGGCATGTATTGAGGCTGAAAAGAGCTTTGTACCATTAACAACTCATCTAAACAGCGTAACCCTTGTTTTAAATATTTTTCTTCTCCGGTAACCAGGTAGGCTTTTTGTAAACCTTGGGCTAAAAAGAACATAGAAAAACTGCATTGCTTAAACATACCACTGCGCTCACATTTTTTCCCCTGTAAAAAATCTTTTCCATAGGGGGCACAGGACCAATAAGTTTCAAAATCTTCCCACCTGCCTATAGGAAGCACTTCTTCTATAAGTACATCCAGATTTTTTAAAGCAGCCTTTTGATAAGCTTTTTCTTGGGTAATTTCGTATAAATAGAGTAAAAAAGTAGCAGATACTGCCGATTGGGGAGATTGAACTAATTCTTCTAAAACTTCCCCTTCATCTTCAATCCATGCAGGAAAATAACCTTTTTCATCTTGTAAAGTAAGAAGGCGCTTTCCGTAAGCCAGGCTATACTCAAGCAAACGTTCATCTTTTTCTAATTCCAAATACCAGTACAGCATATGAAGGACAGTCCAGCTCATATCTAACAAGTGAAAAGGAGACTGTTGAATGGACCTTGTTTTAGGGTTGCGATTGCTATTACCAAAATAATAATCCTTCCAACTTTTGGGCTTTACATAAGGCTTTCCTTCAATGACGACTTCTTGATTGGGTACAGCAATTACCCCGGGAAAAAGCCCCTCTTTTTGAGGAAAAGACAGGGCTAATTCTTTTGTAAGCCTTGCTTTTGCTATTAAGTCTTCTCTTGAAAATTCTTTTCCATATCTAAAAACCCCTATAGCCGTGCGCAGGGAAGAAAACCATGCTTGGTTCCAAATAGACAGTTCTTCTCGAATGGAATAAGGTTTATGATAGTTAGGGCTTTGAAATACTGTTACAATAAATTGTGGCGCTCCTACTTTTTTTCCTTCTATTTCAAATTCCTGCCATACTTCCTTTTTCCAATGATCAAAAGCCCACTGATAAGTTCGATGTACATAAGGGATTAACCCCTCTACCGAAGGAAGTTTATTTTGATCTTCTTTTCCGAATTGTTCCCAAAAATAAGAGAGGATTTTACGAAAAGGGTTTTCAATATCTAAGGGAGATTGACTGACATACAGAAAAAAGGAAAAAGCAAAATTGCCTTTAGGTAATACCGCCTCATCGGTTCTTTCGTATAAAACATGTTCATTGGTTTTTGTGGTGGTAATACCTAATTTCATTTGATTATCTATAGCATTCATATCCATATAATAACGGTTATGACCCTTTTCTGTTAGCATATCAACATCTGGCACAACCCCAAGCATGTATTGACTATTTTTCATAATTAAAGCAGGGGTTCTAAACACATGCATATCTATTACACTGTTTTTCCTTGGGGTTAAATGAGGGGACCAATAAAAATCGGGGGTAAAATTTGGCTTTATTCCAACATGCCAATCCCCAATTTTTTGGTCCATGGCAAGGGTTCCTTCTATATTAACTTTATAGGTGTTTTCGTTAATTTGAATAATTCGACTTTCTATTTTTTCGTCTTTGATGCAAGAAAAAGATAAGTCTTGAATGTATTTTTCAATTTGAGGGTTTTGTATTTGAATGTTTTTCATTCCACTTTCTTTATTCTCCATAGTTTCAGCCCTTCCTACCCTTTCGCTTTTCTCATTTCACTTTTCTCGTTTCATTTTTCTCATTTGTCCAGCTAAAGATTTTGCCCGCTTTTCTATGGAAAGAAAAACGAGCAAAAGTAAGAGTTTTTATTAAGCCAAAGCCTTATTTTTCATGATCTCTAAGCTGTCCAAGGGCTCCACCAGGGTGGCGCAACACATATTCTTCAGGGGTAATGTTCCTTTTTTTCTGCACACAGATGGACAATCCTTGTAATACCACTATTTCTGCTAGTATTGAAGCCCTAGGTGCTCGGTTTAATGGCCCACCTTCTCCATGAACTTTGGCCAACAAATGAGCATCGGCAAAAGTGCCCAACCAAGAATTGGCATTTCCTGTTACAGCAATCACTTTTGCCCCATTATTTCGAATGGCTGTAGCCGTAGCTTTCATTTCCACAGTTTCACCACTGTTGGAGATGCAAATAACCACGTCTCCTTTTTCCAATTGGCCACAGGAACCGTGTACCGCTTCAGTACCATGAAGAACATAGGAGGGAATTCCGATAGAGGAAAATAAGGAGGCCATATAGCCGGCAACATAGGAAGGTTTTCCGATACCACTAAAGTGAATACGGTTTCCTTTTTCTCGTGCACTCCAGATTAAATCGACGGCTTGACTAAAAAAACCTTCATCCTTGATATTTTGATAAGTAAATTCCATTTCTTTTTGTATGGTATTAATATAGTTTTTCAACTCTTCCATTCTGCTTCTCCTTTACAACTACCGTTTTTGCCGTTTATATTTCTTGTTGATTCTATTTTTTGCTTTTTAGGGGAAATCCATCCTCATCCAATAAATATTGTATACAGGAAAAAACTGGCTCATGGCAAAATACACTGATTTTCCTTTTTCCTCTACAAAAGCAGGATGCATATAAGCTCCATATAAAGCAGGGTACTCACTGGCCCGAACCAATGTATGAGCCTTGCTATACTCTCCCCAAGGAAAAATCCCTTCCCTTACAACAATTTCATGGCGTTTTTCATCTAAATAAGTAATGAGAAAACTTCCCAAGTACTCATTATATATCACAGAAATTTCACCAATAGGCTCTTCAATGATCTTTACTGCTTGATTGATTCCTTCATTTCCCTTTATCCACTTAGGGTTTTCCTTTTCATCCAATCCTACAAAATATTCATACTCATGGATATTTTCCAAATTTCCCACGTGAACTTTCATTAAAGAAACACCACCGAAACGGCCTGAGGGAATTCCCCAGAAATACATTTCGTCCTCTATTTGCACATTTGCCGTTTGAATAAAAGGACTGTCTCCTGGCCATTGAACCTCTTTTAGTTTTTTCCATTTTTTTCCTTCATCTTCACTTACAGCAAGGCCACTATACCTACAATCCCATTTCCCGGGGTCTCCCCATTTAGAAACACTCATATAAATACAATAAAGTTTTTCGTTGGCAGCAAAAAGGTTGGTTGGAATGACGGTTATTTCAGTACCGTCTACCTTTAAACTTCCTAAAAGTTCCTTGGCCTTCCCTCTTTTATCGGTAATGGCACCAGTAATGGTTAATCCATCTGAAAAATCTTCGTCTTCTATGGTAAATAACACATTGCTTCGCCATCCTTGGCTTTGTTCATTGGAAAAAGTATCACCACAAAACATGTAAAAAGTATTGCCTAATTGAGCAAAGCTTCCTAAATCTGTGCCCCACACCCCAAAACGGCTTTGGGTTTTGTTAAAAGAATTTTCTCCCGTTAACAAAGCAATTTCTGAAACTGGTATTTTTGAAAAAGAATGTAGGGTAAAGCTTTTGTTGGGTAAACCACTAATAAGGTTTTTTTCTTTTGCTCCTAGGCTTTCAGCAATGACATTAAATGCAAATACTGCATTTAATGTCATTACCAAAAACAAAGCTACCATTTTTTTAATTGTTTTCATCATCCTCGCCCCAAAGAAGTTTGTGTTCACTTATAGGTAAACGGTCTTTCATTTCCAAAATAGGTGCAAAAGGCTTATGGGGTTCTTGTTGATACCAATAAGCGGTTGTACACCAGTCATCACTGCGGTGGTTGTTATGACCATGTTCAATGGTGACACGAATATTTTTATCAAAAGTAATAGGGTCTTTTACATGGTAACGATAGTAGGTAATTTTTCCCTTCCAGTTTTCTTTTCCGCCTAAAATAATTCCATGATAGGGGGCAGAATATTCCTGTTGGGGGCACCAAGCCATGTTTACATAATCTTCTGTGCCTGTACCATGAAGTTGAGGGGGCCATTTTTGATCATCAATAAAAATCATGTCGTCCCCTTCACCGGGCCAATCCCACTGATTACTTTCCCGAAGATTATGTATGTTGATATTACAGCCTACAAAATGGCCTTTCCCTTCTGCCTCTAACACTACATAGTTTCCTTCACCGGTTTTATTTTCTCTACCAAAAGAAAACTCTCTGTTACTTACAGTTGTATCATCAATTCCTGCTGTAGGGCACTCTCTGTTCCATTGAGCATGGAAATATAAAGTATCTACAGGCAATGCTTCACAAGTTTCATAATCAATGTAAAAGTAGGTTAATAAGGGCAATTCCCCCTGGTTTTCAATTTCAATACGGGCTGTTTTATGAAAGGGCATCGGAAACCAGCAGTTAAAGCCCCTTCCATTTTCAGGACTCATTTGCAAAGGTTCTGAAACAAAGTTTCTGCTCATGGCATGGCCCATGCCGAAAAAGTCTCCTACAGGGGTTTCTACACTGGGTTCTTTTTCGTCATCCCAATACATTCGCAAAATAGATTTACGTAAAAAAGCTTCCTCATCTTTAGGGTCATTCATTAAGGTCATCCAAATATGAGAAATACATCCCGGCCCTTTTAAGTTGGCCAATACAGCAGTTTCTCCTGGCTGAACATGCCATCTGTCGTCATTTCCTCCGGTAATATCATAACTGGAAACCCTTAGTCGTTTAGTATATCGTGGTAGAAACAAGTTACCCAAGTCTGCCGCAAAAAATTTTCCCATAATAAATGTCCTCCTATATAATAATGATTATTTTATTCCTGAAATAACAAGGCCTTTTACAATATAACGTTGAAAACATAAAAATACAATAATGGGTGGTAATGCCGCTAAAATAGACCCTGCCAAAACTACTCCGTAAGAATTGGCGTACATGTTGTTATAAGAGCGGATAACCTGCATTACCTGATATAAGTTGCTTTTAGTAACTGTAATAGCCGGCCATAAAAAGCTGTTCCAATACCCTAAGAAAGCCCCTGTTCCCATAATAACATAAGGAGACTTTGCATTGGGCAAAAAGATTTTAATGAAAATTTTAAACCGTGTCGCTCCATCTATTAAGGCCGCTTCTTCCATGGCCATGGGCATATTTAAGAAAAACTGCCTAAAGAAAAAAATCGCATAGCCCCCTGCTAAACCCGGAAAAATCAACACCCAATAAGTATCAATCATTCCCAATTTACTTACCACCACAAAGGAGGTAATAAGGATGGTAATGCCGGGAATATACATGGTGAAAATACTTAAACGCCAAAGCCATTTTTTGCCTGTAAAATCAAGTCTTGCATAAGCATATGCCGCCATAGAATTGATGGTGATAGATAAGAAAGCAGCTGTTATGGCTACAAAGGCCGTAGATTTCATAGACTGCAAAAAGGGATAGGAAGTGTTTTCAAACAAATCCTTATAGTTGTCTGTAATCCATTGGGTTGGGAAAAAACGTAAGGGATTGGCCTTTAAAACCTCTTTACCGGACTTGAAGGATGAAAGGAGCATCCAAATAAGGGGAAAAAGAGAAATTAAAGCAACAATAACTGCAATGGTTGTAAAAATAATGGTTGAAGTTTTTTTACTTTTTCTTACGCCACTCATTAATCTTTCTCCTTTCCTATTCGTCTTGCGCTTTTTCAGAATTGATAAGCCCAAAAACAATGCTGGACACTGCCCCGATAATCACCATCATTAAAAGGGCGGCTGCAACAGTATAACCCATGGAATAATCCGCACTTTTAAAGTTGTTATAAATATACATCATGGGGGTTAAGGTAGAGTTTACCGGGCCTCCATTTGTCATCATATAAGGCAAATCAAACATTTGAATGGTACCTGTTGTTAAATTTACAATAATTAAAATAAAAACGTTTTTCATTGAAGGGATGGTAATTTTAAAGAACTTAGCAAAAATTCCCGCCCCGTCTACTTCCGCCGCTTCATAATAGCTTTGGGGAATGTTTTGAAGCCCTGCAAACATCACAAGAGAATTATAACCAAAGCCCATCCAAATAGTTGTAATGGCAATAGCCCATTTGGAAATAACTACATCATTTAAAAATGGAATTCTGGAGCCTCCCAGTTTTCGAATGAGGTAATTTAAAATACCCCCTTGGTAGTTAAAAATAAATAGGAAAATGACCGATGCCACTACCCCTGAAATAACGGTAGGCACATAAATAGAGGTTTTTACATAAGAACCAAAGCGCTCGCTGGTGTTTTTTAACACATGGGCAAATAAGAAAGAGAGTAGCACCTGGCAAGGAATAATAATAAGGGCAAACCAGAAAATATTGACTAAGGATTTTTGAAATATTTGATTTTTTAAAACCATTACAAAGTTTTTTAACCCTATAAAGTTACTGTCGGAATAAAAATTCCAATCGGTAAAGCTATACCTTACCGCCATTACTAAGGGCACATAAACAAATATAGCAAATAACACAATGGAAGGGATAATCATCAAGTAGGCTGTACGATGATCCATTTTTCTGGTTGTGTTGGTTATAGATTGCTTTTTTTTCAATCTTCTCTTCCTTTCCTTACCAGGTGCTGAAACGATGTTTTAGTAAAGAGGTTAAGGTTTTTTGGTGCTATAATCGTTGTTTTCAATATATTGATTAATAGCATCAGCTGCCCCGGTCAAGGCATCATTTACCTCTACCCCATTGGTAACCACTTCTCCTACGGCTGTTAAAACAGCTTGGCTGATATCCCAAGAATAAATAGGCTCAGAAATAGCGTAGGGAATAATTTGAGTGCTAATAGCCTGCATCCATTCATCATCTTTGGCAGCAGTATTTTGGGTTAAATACTCATCTACAGATTTTCTTGTAGCGTATTTAGAAAAAGAGGCCGCTTCAAAGAAGCTACCGGTACGGGCTGCGTCTTCAGCAAAAATCCAATTGATAAAAGCTGCAGCTCCTTCGGCTTTTTGGCTTTTGGCATCTACTACATAAGTCCATCCACCAACAGTACTTTGAAAAGGGCTTCCGTCTTTTGTAGGTGCAGCTGCAACCCCAATTTTATCCGCCATTTCATGATAGTTGGCTAAAATTCCTCCTGTTCCCCAGCTTCCGCTAAAGGCCATGGCAATACTTTCGTCTGCAACTGATGTTGCCGCTTCGTTGTAATGAGTTAAAGCTTGTAGCGGTACCACTTCTTCTTCATACAAATTTTTAATAAAGGTTAATAAATCTACATATCCTTCATCTTGTACGTTAGCACTTGCCCAGTCATCGGCAATGGGCCAATGTTTAGCCGCGGTAAACTCCCATCCCCACAAGCTCCAGTCATAGTGCATGGCGGCTCCATACATATCATCGTTGGTTAATGCTTTAGCAGCAGCAGCAAATTCATCCCAAGTTTTTGGCACTTCTAAGCCAGCTTCTTGTAATAAATCTTTACGGTAATACATTACTACAGCAGGTTCCAGCATTTGAGGATAAGCATATAGCTTTCCGTCTACAGTAATCATTTCTTTCACATTATCATACAAATCCTCCCAAGATTCCTGAGGGATTAAATCGTTTAAGGGCATAATGTATCCATCGGTAGCATTCCAAATTAAGTTAGAATAGTTTACTTGAAAAACATCGGCCATAGTCCCTGCAGCTCTGGCAGAAGCCAATTTTTCATCCCAAGCAGCTCCGTCAACAAATTCTAATTTTACAGAATATTTCTGCTCCGGATCGGCATTGAATTCTGCCACTTTTTCTTCGAACCACTCTCGATTCCAGTCTTCAAAAATTTGATTCCAGACTACAATTTCTTCTTTCCCTTCCCCTTGAGCCATTGCAAAAGGGATAGCTGTAAAGAAAACAGCCATTAAGAGTACTAAGGACGTTAAGCGTAACCAGTTTTTTTTCATATGATTTCCTCCTCATGAAAGATGTTTTATATAATTTCAAGCATATACAGCTCCCGAGAATTAGCCAAGAAGGTTTCCTCCGGCAAGGAATTCTCGTCCAATATGCCAAAATCCGTTATAAGAGTTTCCTGATTTTGAGCCAGATTATACAAAAGAGCTCTTTTTCCACCATATTGTTTTACCATTTCTTTTAGCGGCAATGTAACCGTCATTTCTTTGTTTGATACATTGGTGATAAAAATACCTACTTGATGGTTAGCGCCTTCAAAAGCGGAAACCATTAAACCCGGTACCTTATAGTTTCCCTTAGCTTTATAAGAGGAGTCCTGTTGCCCATGATTATAATGATACCAAGATAAACTGCAGCTTTCGCTGGGGATTATAGGTGGCGTAATCATTTTTCCATAACTCCAATAGGGGTTTGCTTTTCCTGTTCTGGCTTTGGCAAATTGTTTTAAGTATTTTGCCCTTTTGGGTGAATAGGAATAGCGTAATTCATCAAAAATAAAGTAATGCTCTTGGGGAGAGTTGATTTCTCCTTCCAGTTCTTCCATGGCGCTATACTCATGATTGATTTCATATAAGCCGCCCCATTGATAAATTTTGGCTACATTATAATAAAAAAGTTCTCCTACTTCTTCTACCAGTTTTCCCCATCCGTCTAAACGTACTACCCCAAGTTCGTGGTATACATAGTCGAACAAGGGAATCATTTGGGCTAAGCCGTTATGCATTTGCTCGCGGAAGGGCCATGTTTCAAGGGTGGAGGCAGGTTGCCCCCAAGCACGGGCTTGATAATAATCTAATTGTCCTAAAAGGGTTTCATTAATCATTTCTGTTCCAAGGGGAATATATTTTTGACTTTCCTTTATTAAAGCTTGCTGGGTATCTTCATAAATTTCTTGATAAGCTTTTGTGATTTCCCATCCTCCACCGGGGGTATGATGATGATCTTCCGACAAACATATTTTAATTAAATTGTTTGCGGAAATATCATAGTACATGGCATCCATAGCTCCTTCTTTCATCATTTGAAGGTTTTTTTCTCGATGGAAGGTTTTTGTAAAAGGTTCTGCCGGGCATAACATGGTAAATCCATAGGCATCATGACTAAATGAAGGGGAGGGAAATTTTTGCATATGACCTTGTAATTTTTCGGGATTGCTTTTATTTAAGCTTACTAAAAAATCAAATTCAAAAGGAGCGTAATAATCTCCGTTTTCTCGTATATTGGCTAAATTTTCTTTGTTAAATTTAGTAGGCAACCAATCTTCCAAATCTCCCGGTAAGTCATTCCAAAAAGTTTGAGGAACATGGGTCCAGTCAGGACCTAATATATGAAAGGCCTTTGCATCAAGGTCTTTTCTATATTGGTTTAGCCATTTACTTCGATTTGACCCTGCGTTGATACCAAATGTAGAAAAACCGACTTCTTCCAGTAGCCAAGTTGCTTTTTCTTTGTTATTGCGTTTTTCAGCTCTTCCTCGTCGGCTCCAGGATTGTTCCATAGCCCAAGGTTTATACAGTTGTGCTCCTTCTTGCCAACCACCTTCGCCAATAAAACGAATATGGAATTCGTAAGGCATTTCAATGGTGGTTCCTGCCCCTATTTTTTCAAATCCTGTCATATGGCTGGCTACCAGCTCTCCCTTTTGGGTATAGCTGTTTAACCATTTTTGGTGGCCTTCCCCATCTGTTGCAGCAAAATATACCCCTCCCCGGTCCTGCTCATAATAAGTAAAAAATTGCATTGTAGCACCAGAAAAGCCTTCGGGGTAAGGAGTGTAACGTAGTCCTCCTTTTTCGGGCAAATAACTTTGTGGGTTTTGAAAAAGAACTCCTGTAGCATAAGAGTGGGCTAAATATCCTTTTTCTTGGTAATTGATTAAAGGCCCAACAATAGGGTATTCAAAGGCTCGAATGCTATTGTTTTTTTTGTTTATGAATTTACTTTGAAAAGAAACCCCATCCTTTAATAAGCTAACAGAGGCCTTTAAAGTTCCTTGGTTCATTTCCCATTGTAGATGACATTGTTTTGAAGTAGAGGATAATACAGAAAAAACAGCTTTTGCTTCTTCCATTTCTCCTGTTGAAGCAATTTTAAAAACTGCCAGTTCCTGCCCTTTTTGTATATAGGCTCTATTCCTTTGTTTATCGTAAAGATTTATAATTTGCCCATTCACATCGGAAATTTCCACTAAGACAAGGTGATTTTCTAATCGCAAATGATTTCTCCCCTTTTTTAACTATTTAGACAGATAGGTTATTCCGGGTTTTGTGACATCGATGTCATATTGTTGAAACAAAAAACTTGCCTTTTTATAAAAAGTGCCTATTTAATAAGCCTGCTCCCTTAGCTTTATATTTTTATGACAACATTATAACAAAAGCCAAAAAGGATTTCAAGTGATTTATTTTCAATCTATTCTTTCTTTGCATTGTTACCTTCTTTTACTTGCTTTGTAATTCACTTGATTTGTTTATTTTCCTCACTTTTCACTTATAGACTTCTTTTTTTGAGGATCATTTTTCTTTTCACTAGACTGCCTGATGGCCAGTTCAGGTATTAACTTGATTATTTTTTGTGGCGACTTTTTTTCTAAGATA
>CAZEIB010000009.1:0-22462 GCA_964511785.1 uncultured Oscillospiraceae bacterium | reverse complement strand
ATCACCTATTCAAGTATTTCTACAGATGGTGCACTTGACTTGACAATTCACCATATCAAAAGGAAGAGAGCCTCTTTCTTGCTAATTACTTTTTAGAATGTTATAATAAGCTCAATAGCTAAGAAATCAAATAACCATAGAGCAATATTATGGGCAAAAAAATTGATTTTAGGAGGATAATAGATGATTATTCGCCCTATTAAAATAGAAGATGCACAAGAATATATGAAACTATATCAATCTTTAGACCAAGAAACCCTCTTTAGGCTATACGAATCCGGAGAAAGAGGAGAAAACCTTCAGGAATATGAAGAAGAAATTTTTCGTTTTACCCAAGGGAAACAAGGGATTATTTTAGTAGCTCAAGAAAAAGAAAGTAAAAAACTTATAGGTTATATTCAGGGAATTACCCGAAAACCTAAACGAATAGCCCATGTTATTTCTATTAATATAGCCATTTTACAGGCCTATACCGGCAAAGGAATTGGAAAAAAACTTTTTGAGGAATTGGAAAAATGGGCAAAAGAAAATCAAAAATACCGTTTAGATCTGTCTGTAATGGAAAACAACCCAAATGCCTATAAACTTTATCAGCGTTTAGGCTTTAAAGAAGAAGGAATCAAAGAAAAAAGTATGAAATTTGGTAGTGAGTACATTAATGAAATATATATGAGTAAGTGGATTGGGGAATAAATAAGGAGCAATTCATGAAGGTAGAAAAATTAGAGGAACTTTTAATAAAAGGAATAGATACTTTGTATACCCAAGGGGTTTGTATTGGGAAAAAGAAGGAGAAAGTATTGTACGAAAAAAATTTTTCTCATAATCAAAAGCCTTTTTTTGATTTAGCCTCTGTAAGCAAGCTTTTTACAACCACCTTTGTGTTACAAGCTGTTTCAGAGAACAAGCTTGCTTTAACAGATACCTTATTCTCTTTGTTTTTACAAAATGAAAAAGAATTGCCAAGTATAGTAAAAGAAAAACTGAAGGAAATTACAGTACAAGAGGCTCTTTTGCACAGGTCAGGGTTACCTGCTTGGTATCCTTTTTATACAGGAGATGGTTTTTGGGCTACTTTAAAAAAGGCCCTAGAAAAAGACCATAGGGAAAAAAGCACCTTATACAGCGATTTAAATTTTATTCTGTTAGGAAAAGGAATAGAACATATTTATCAAAAAACCTTGGCAGAAAAACTGGAAGGTCTTAACCAATGGTTAGGCACCAAGTTTTCCTATAATCCTACCAATAAAAGCCAATGTGTTCCCACTGAAAAAGGAAACCAGATTGAAGAAAAAATGTGTAAGGAAAGAGGTTTACAAATCCTTCCCACCCCTTCAAGGCCTCCTTGGCGAGAAAATACCACTTTTATTCAAGGGGAAGTCAATGACGGAAATGCCTATTATGCTTTTTCAGGGATGAGCGGCCATGCAGGAATTTTCGGCACCGGAGAAGATTTGGTAACCTTTGGGCAAGCTTACCTTAAAAGCCTTCAAGGAAAGGGATTCTTACCTCAAAAACTGGCAGCAATGGCTACTAGCAATTTGTTCAATGGAAGAGGCCTAGGTTTTGACACAGGGGAAGTTTTCCCCCATGGGGCAGGACATACGGGGTTTACTGGTACCGCTTTATACCTTTGTCCTGAAAAGGAATTAACAGTAGCTTTGTTAACCAGTCGCCTAGCACTACCGGGGCCGCCAAACTTACAACCCTTTCGTAAAGAGGTATTTACAACCTTTTACCATTTAGCGTAAAAAATTTTATTAGGGAAAAAAGGCAAGTTTGCCTGAAAGATAATTATTAAAGGAGGAAGAACAATGAAAAAAACACTTGGATTACTGCTGGCAATGGTGCTAGTACTTGCTTTACTGCCTGTTTATGCCAGTGGAGGAGGGCAAGACTTTATTTATGCTGTAGACACAGAGCCCTCGGGACTAGATCCCCATAAAGCTACGGCACATGCCTCAATTAGGGTACACAAAAACATTTACAACCGTCTTACTATGCACGATGCTCAACTAAACGTACAGCCGGAACTGGCTACAAAATGGGAATTTAACGAAAGTGAAAACACTTATACCTTTACCTTACGTGAAGGGGTTAAGTTTCATAATGGCAGAGAAATGACTGCTGAGGATGTAGTGTACAGTTACGAGAGAATTTTAAACCCGGAAACAGCCTCTCCTGCAGGCAACTATTTTAATACTGTAGATAAAGTAGAAGTAATTGATGACTATACCGTTAAATTTACCCTTTCTGGCCCGGATGCTACTTTTTTAGGTTACACTGCTAGTGGCTATTCTGCTATTGTGCCTAAAGAAGTGGTGGAGGAAAATGGTGATTTAAGTAATGTATCTTGTGGTACAGGCCCCTTTATGTTAAAAGATTATATTGAGGGAAATCAAATCGTTTTAGAAAAAAACCCCAATTACTTTATTGAAGGTCAACCTATTTTAGATACGGTTACCTTTGCCTTAATGGCAGATGAAGGCTCAAGATTAAATGCCCTGCGCACAGGTGCTGTTCATTTAGCCAAAATGACCACCACCAGCTTGCCTTTAGTTGAAGGTAACCCTGATGTTGTGGTTAGGGATTATTTAAGTGCTAACTACGACTTTGTGGGTTTCAATTTAACAGACGAAAGCCCTGTGGCAAATCAAAAGGTTCGTCAAGCCTTAAGCATGATTGTAGACAGGGAAGAAATTATTGATTTAATTTATGATGGTTATGCCGAAGTAACAGGTCCTGTAGTAGTGGCTATGGAAAAATGGGCCATTGATTTAAGCGATAGCCCTTATTACAAACACGATGTAGAGGCAGGTAAAGCCCTGTTAGCAGAAGCAGGTTATCCTGACGGATTTGATTTGGAAATTACCGCAGGTATTACCCCTTTAACCAGTGAAGTGGCCCAAGTATTAAAAAGCCAATTTGATAAAGAGGGCATTAATACAACTGTTGTTGTAAAAGAAGCAAGTGCCGCCATTGATGATTGGCGAAATCGCACCCACCAATCTTTAATCAGTAGTAACGGTGGAGGACTTGATCCTGATAGAGGGGTAGGATTTTTCTTTAAATCCGATTCTTCTGTAAATGTTTGGGGTTATAACAACCCTGAAATTGATCGACTTGCCGCAGAAGGAAAAGTTGAGATGGATGAAAAAGTACGCAAAGAACTATACGACCAAGCACAGGAAATTTTGATTGAAGAAGTACCGAATCTAATCTTAGTATCTCCTTCTGAATTTTACTTTGCCAGAAGCAATGTAGAAGGACTGGAGATAAGTACTTATTTTTACGATTGGTTTGAAGGAGTATCTTTAAAATAAAAAGTATAAGTATTTCCTTTAAAAGCCCCCCGGTACCAACTGGGCCGGGTGGCTTTTAATTTATTAAATCATCAGGAAAAGATTTTATAATTGGAGGCGTTTTTTTGGGTAAATATATTGTAAAAAGAATACTATGGTTAATACCGGTCATTATAGCCATTAGTATTTTAATTTTCTTTTTACTAAGGGTTTTACCGGGAGACGTAATCAACGATTTACTTGGGGTAGAACAAACACCGGAATTGCGTGCCCAGTTGGAAAAACAATTTGGGTTGGATAAGCCTATTTTAGAACAATTTTTTACTTGGGCTTCCAATGCCTTAAAAGGAGATTTCGGTATTTCCATGCGTACAGGTAAGCCTATTTTGCCGGAGTTTATTCAGCGTTTTAAAGTAACTTTGGAACTAACGTTAATTGGTTCCTTTATTGCTTGGATTATTGCTATTCCTCTTGGAATTTTATCAAGTATTAAAAGAAATTCTCTTACAGATTTCTTTGTTCGTATATTCGGTTTACTTGGGGTATCAGTACCGAATTTTGCCTTTGCTTCTTTATTATTATTGTTTTTAGCACTGGGATTTAATTACTATCCTCCCATTAATTGGGTTCCTTTTTTTCAAAATCCCATTAAAAATTTGGAATTGATTATTTGGCCTGCGTTGGTACTGGGCAGCATTATGGCAGGGTCAGTGATGCGAATGACCCGTTCCTCTATGTTGGAAGTATTGCGGCAGGATTTTATTAAAACGGTTCGTGCCAAAGGGGCAAAGGAACGTACCGTCATTTTCAAACATGGTTTTAAAAACAGTTTAATTCCCATTATCACCATTATCGGCATCCAGTTTGGCTCTCTTTTAGGGGGAACAGTGGTTATTGAACAAATGTTTTCTTTGCCGGGAATAGGGCAGATGACTTTGGATGCTATTTTTAAAAGAGACTATCCGGTGGTACAGGCCAATGTACTGATGATTGCTATTATTTATGTGTTTATTAACTTGTTGGTTGATGTATGCTATGCCTATATTGATCCTAGAATTAAGTACCAGTAGGAGGGAAGAAAAGATGAAAGAAACCATCAAAGCCCTTTTACGGGATAGGGTAGGCAGGTGGGGCCTTTTTGGCATGTGCCTTATTATTGTTATTGCTATTTTAGCTCCTGTAATAGCCCCTTATAATCCTATTGAAATTTTATCCGTATCAAAACTTCAAAAGCCAAATGGTGAACATTTGTTTGGCACAGATCATTTAAGGCGAGATGTATTTAGCCGTATTGTTTACGGTGCCCGTATTTCTATTTTTGTAGGGATTATATCTGTAGGTATTGGGGCTGTAGCAGGCTTTATATTGGGTGTTATGGCAGGATATTTTGGGGGAAAAACCGATAATATTATTATGCGTATTATGGATGTGTTTTTTGCTTTTCCCTCTATATTATTGGCTTTGGTTATTGTTGCTGTATTAGGCCCTAATTTAACCAATACCATGGTTGCAATCGGAATTGCCTTTATTCCCATTTTTACAAGAACCGTTCGTGCATCGGTAATTTCAGTTAAAGATATTGACTATATCAGCAATGCAAAAAGTGTTGGGGTTCCTACAGGGAAAATTATTTTAAAACATATTATTCCTAATACTTTATCTCCTTTTTTGGTACAAATTACCCTTTCTTTGTCCAGCGCCATTTTAACAGAGTCAACCTTAAGTTTTTTAGGTTTAGGTATACAACCACCCAATCCCTCTTGGGGCTCTATGTTAAATGAGGCAAGGGCTTATATGGAGTTTGCCCCGTGGACCTTAATTTTTCCGGCAATTTTTATTATTATTACCATCTTATCCTTTAATATTTTAGGTGACAGCTTGCGGGATGTACTGGACCCTAAACTAAAATTGTAGTTTAAAGGAACAATAAAGGAGAAAAGTCATGAACCCTTTACTTGAAATTAAAAACTTATCTATTGATTTAAAAAAGCGAAAAGGGCATACTTCCTTGGTGAAGGATTTGTCTTTAACCATTATGCCTAAAGAAACCTTTGGCATTGTAGGGGAATCAGGATGCGGAAAAAGCATTACAGCCCTTTCTATTATGGGCTTATTGGCCTACCCTTTATTTGTTAGTGGAGGAGAAATGATTTTTAATGGGGAGGATTTGTTTTCTTATGATAAAAAGCAACTGCGGCAAGTAAGGGGAAGGGATATTTCCATGATTTTTCAGGAACCAATGACCTCTTTAGACCCTTTATTTACCATTGAAAATCAACTATTGGAAGTACTCCATATTCATAAAAAAGAGCTTTCTTATGAAGATAAAGTGAAAAACATTACCCAAATGTTAAAAAAAGTGGGAATTTCCAGGGTAGAAGAAGTGCTTAAAAGTTACCCACATCAGCTTTCCGGTGGTATGCTTCAACGGGTGATGATTGCCATGGCTATGATTTGCAACCCTAAATTATTAATAGCCGATGAACCTACTACCGCCCTTGACGTAACCATCCAGGCGCAAATATTGGCCTTAATGAACGAGCTCACCCATAAAAACGATACCAGTGTCATTGTTATTACCCATGATTTAGGGGTAATTGCAGAAACCTGTCAGCGAATGGCTGTATTATATGCAGGGCAAGTGGTAGAACAAGGGGACGTGGTAGAAGTATTTCATAACCCTAAACATCCTTATACCAAAGGACTTCTTCAATCCGTTACTTCTTTAGGAAAAAAACAAAAACGTTTATATTCTATTAAAGGCATGGTGCCTAGTATGGAAGAAGTAGGGGAAGGTTGCAGGTTTTACGACCGCTGCGAGGAAAAACAAGAAAAATGTCAAAAGCCTCAACAACTACTGGAAGTGGCTCCAAATCATTTTTGCCGCTGTATCATAGGGCAGGAGGGGAGTTTATGACCTATTTATTAGAAGTGAAAAATTTATATAAAACCTTTGAAACTACTAAAGGCCTTTTTAAAAAAGAAACAACCCGTGTACAGGCAGTAGATGATGTGAGCTTTTCCATTGCTCCTAGAGAAACCATGGCCATTGTGGGAGAGTCTGGTTGCGGGAAAAGTACTACAGCCAAATGTATTAATCGTTTATTGGAACCTACAAAAGGGAGCATTGTATTTGAAGGGGTAGATCTTACAAAGCTTTCTCAGGAAGAAATGCGTAAAAAACGCAGAGAAATTCAAATGATTTACCAAGATCCTTATTCTTCTTTAAATCCAAGAATGACAGTGGAAAAATTGCTTTTAGAACCTTTACTAACCCATGAAAAGGGCAGTCAAGAAGAAATGAAAAAAAAGGTTTTAGAAATGACCGATAGAATCGGTTTATCTCAAAAACAGTTAAATCGCTATCCCCATCAATTTTCAGGAGGACAACGGCAGCGAATTAGTATTGGCAGGGCCTTAATATTAGCCCCAAAATTAATTTTGGCTGATGAGCCGGTAAGTGCGTTAGATGTATCTATACAGGCTCAAGTACTAAACCTTTTAGCAGATTTACAGGAGAGCTTAGGCGTTACCATGTTGTTTATTTCCCATGATTTAAACGTGGTGCGCCATGTCAGTCAAAAAATCGGAGTCATGTATTTAGGTAAAATGATGGAATATGGACAAACAGAACAAGTATACTTAAACCCAAAACATCCTTATACAAAAGCTTTGTTAGAATCGGTACCGGGCCTTGATCCCTTACATAAAAAGGAAAGGAAACTTTTAGAAGGGGATGTACTAAGTATTTCTCAAAGGCCTTTAGGTTGCCCTTTTGCAACTCGTTGCCCTAAAGTAATGGATAAGTGCAAAACCTTTAACCCACCTTTTTTTGAAGTGGGGAATAAAACTAATCAGCAGAAGGTTGCCTGCTTTTTATTTGAATAATCTTATCTATCATGCATTGACAAGGGTGAAATTATTCCCTACAATGAAAGTAGTTACTAAAAAACAAAAAATTTATAAAATAAGTTGACAAAAGTAGTTTTTTCGATGAGTTACTTACCGATAGAGATGACCTAAGGAAGTTTGTTTATTATTCTTATTATTATTTGTACATTTTTAGAAGAGAATCTTCTAAAAAAAATATAAACGAGCAACAAAGGAGGAAACAAAAAATGAGGAAAAAAATAACAGCACTGTTGGTAGCCTTGTTTGTACTTACAGGGGTTTTTGCTTTAAACCTTGGTACAGTACAGGCAAAGGCAGAAGGAGAAACCATTCGGGTATGGGTACCCCCTTATACGGGTGGCGACGCTGAGTACACCGACGAAGATTTTTGGAATGAGCACTTTGCTGCCTTCCAAGAAGAACACAAATGCACTGTGGAAGTAACCATATTACCCTGGAGTGGTTATACACAAAAAATTACTACTGGTATTGTAAGTGGTGAAGGACCTGATGTGGTTTACTTAGACGGTTTTTATGATTTTGTGTCTGCCGGAGCTTTAGAAGAATTATCTCCTTATTTTACTGACGAAGAAAAAGAAAACTATGTGTACTGGGACATGGGCAACATTATGGGTGGCCAATATGTTATGCCCATGATGGTAGGAAACGCCACAGTTCTTTATTGTAATATGGACATTTTAAAGGATGCAGGCTTTGACGCTCCTCCTCAAACTTGGGAAGAATTAATGACCTATGCTAAAGCCATTAAAGAAAAAAATCCCGAAAACTTCTCTTTTGCTCAGCCTTGGGGCAACTCCAGTGGGCAAAGTGCTTGTATGACAGGCTTCATGCCTTATTTTTGGCAAGCTGGGGGAGAACTGTTAGGGGAAGACGGAAAACCTAACCTAAACACTGAAGCTGCTTTAAAAACCCTTGAGTTTATTAAATCCTTCCAGGATGAAGGGGTGTTTGATGATACCATTACTTCTGTAGGAAACATTCCCGACCTAATTAAAAATGGGGAAGCTGCTATGGTAGTATTAGGAACCGGTACAGCGAAATCCATTGATAAAGCTGGAATTAATTGGGATTATGCTACTTTATCAGGGCCTGTAGGTAAAGGAATTTGGGTATCCGGTGATAGTTTAGCAGTACCTGCTAACAGCCCACATAAAGAACTGGCAGTAGAAGCGATGAAGTATATGCTAAGTGCGCCTGTATTGGACGATTTCCATACAAAAATTTACTCCACTTCACCTGTAACCAAAGATGCGAAAAATACAGAAGATCCTCGTTTTGCCAAATTATACGAAGAAGAAGCAGAATTTTTCCAATCTTGGCCTGCCTTTGAAAACTCTGAAGCTTTTTACGATTTACTGTTTAAAAACATTCAATCCATGTTTATGGGAGACTTAACCCCACAACAGGTAATCGATAACACTATGGATGAATATAACTTAGCTGTTAACTAAATTTAAAAAGCAATAGAAAGAGGCCATAGGGATGGCCTCTTTCTATATAATCCGTTATGAAGACGTGGAAAGGCGGTTTTACCTGAAATGAAGAAATCAAGAATATCAAGGTTAAACCAACAACGAGTGTACGGCCTAATGTATATTTTACCGGGGATGATAATCGTATTTGTATTTTCGATTATTTCAATCTTTTTGGCCATCTATTTCAGTTTTACAAAATATAATATGCTAAATCCGCCTGTGTGGATAGGCTTAGAAAACTATGCAAACTTGTTTAAAAGTAAAACTTTTTGGGCAGCTTTAGAAAACACAGTAAAATACGTTATTGTTACAGTGCCAATACAAACCATTTTTGCACTGGTAATTGCGTTGTTTATTGCAGATGAACTTCAAAACCCTTATGGTTCTTTTTTAAAAAGTACCATTTTTATTCCTGTTATTATTTCAAGCATTGCAGCTTCTGCTGTTTGGAATATTATTTTTAAAACCCGAGGGGGGTTATTAAATAATGTATTAGGTCTTTTCAACATTACAGAAATGAATTGGCTGGGAGATAAAACCTTGGCCTTTATTTGTGTGTGTATTGTAACCATATGGAAAAACGTAGGGTATTACATGGTTATTTACTATGCCGGAATTATGGGAATTCCACAAGAACAACAGGAAGCAGCCATTGTAGATGGCGCCAATGTATTTCAACGGCTTTTTTATGTTACTTTACCTAATTTAAAACCTATTACTTACATGGTAATTACCCTTGGTGTTATTTCTTCTTTCCAAATATTTGATATTGTATTTCAATTAACCAATGGAGGGCCTGGAACAGCAACGATTACTTTGGCCTATATGATTTATACGTATGCCTTCTCTAACAGTAAAATGGGCTATGCTAGTGCCATTGCCATTATTTTATTGTTATTTGTGCTTTTGGTACATGGAATTCAAGATTTGTTTTTTAAAGAAAAAAAGGCATTGGGCTAAGGGGGAGAGAAAAATGAAAAAGAGAAAATGGTCTATCCCCAGTGTTATTGGTACAGTATTAATAACTTTATTTACCATATTGTGCATTGCTCCTTTAATTTACATGGTGTTAATGAGTTTTACCCAATTGCGCACCTTAAACATTCGTTTAAGTGATACTACCTTTAATTTAGACAATTACCATACCATTATTTTTAGAAACTATACACGGCCTTTATTCAACAGTATTTTAATTGCCATATTATCTTGTATTTGGACAGGGCTAATTTGTTCTATGGCAGCTTATGGTTTTGAAAAAAAACCTGTGCCTTTTAAAGAACCCTTGTTTAAAATATTGTTAGCCACGATGATGATACCTGGACAAGTAACATTAATTCCTTTATTTTTAATTATGAAAGAAATTAAATGGCTGAACACTTATTCGGCACTTATTATTCCTATGGCAGGGGCCTTTGGGATATTTATGTTAAGGCAATTTATGAAAAGTGTTGACGATACCTATATTGAAGCGGCAGAAATTGACGGTTGCCCTGAATGGCGAATTTTTACACAAATTATTTTACCCTTGGTACAACCTGCTTTGGTTTCTTTAACCATATTTACCTTTATATCTGCTTGGAACAGCTTTATTTGGCCTTTGGTTGCCAACCAAAAAACGTCTATGCAAACCTTTCCTGTAGCTTTATCTATACTGGATACCCAGCACGATACTAACTACGGCTTGTCTATGGCTGCAGCAACGGTCTCTTTTATCTTTCCCTTTGTGTTATACATCTTTATGCAAAAGCAATTTATTGAAGGAATTGCCCTTGGGGGAGTAAAGGGATAAAAGAAAGATAAAAAACCGGCTTATTGTAGTATCCACTGCAACAAGTCAGTTTTTTTAGTTTGTAAAATTATAAAAAGTTATAAAAAAGAGAATAAGTCTACTTGACTGGTGGCGCTTAAAGAACTTAAACAACCTTGATTATTCAGTTCATCAATCACTGCAGTAGAAATGCGGGTACGGTTTTTTAAATCTTCTACAGATAAAAAAAGTTGCTCCCGCTCTCTGGCAATGGCTTGAGCGGCGGCGATGCCTAAACCGCCAACAGAGGTAAAAGGGACCCGAAGGGCATTGCCTTCAATAATAAACTCGCTAACATGGCTTTTATATAAATCTACAGGTAAAAAGGTAAAACCACGGCGAAGCATTTCAAGAACAATTTCTAAAGCAGTTGCTTCTTCTTTGTCTTTAGCGGAAAGCTTTTCTTTAAAGTTATTTTGCTGGGCAGCCTCCATATCATCCAGCATAGATTGAATCACTTCGGCAGATAGGAGCATACGAGAAGAATCAAAACCGTCGCCGCGAACGGTAAAGTAGGCAGCATAGTAGGCTAAAGGATAGTACACTTTATACCAGGCAATTCTAAGAGCCATGGTCACATAGGCTACTGCATGGCCTTTGGGGAACATGTATTTAATTTTTTTACAGCTATCAATAAACCAAGGTTGTACATTACCTGTAACCATGGCTTCCTCCATTTGAGGGCTAAGGCCTTTACCTTTACGAACGTTTTCCATAATATCAAAGGCCATTTTACTATCTAGACCTATTGTAATTAAGGTATTCATAATATCATCTCGTGTACAAATACATTCAGACAATACGGCAGTACCTGAGGTAATTAAATCCCTTGCATTCCCAAGCCATACATCAGTACCATGGCTTAAACCGGAAATACGAATTAATTCTTCCATAGTGGAAGGCCTGGTATCATCCAGCATTTGCCTAACAAAAGCAGTACCAAACTCCGGTACCCCATAAGTACCTGTGGAGGAATTGATTTCTTCTTTGGTAACCCCAAGGGCTTTTGGGCTTTGAAATAAAGACATTACAGTAGGGTCGGTTAAGGGAATATCTTGATAAGAAGTGTTGGTTAATCTTTCTAACATATGAATCATGGTAGGATCATCGTGGCCTAAAATATCTAATTTCACCAAAATATCGTGCATGGAGTTAAAATCGTAGTGGGTGGTAATGGTACCGCTTTCTTTATCGTCTGCTGGGTGTTGAATGGCGGTAAACTGATGAACGTCGTATTCCTGAGGAACTACTACCATTCCTCCAGGATGCTGCCCTGTGGTACGTTTTACACCTACACAGCCTCCTACCAAGCGCATTTTTTCTGCATTACCGGCATAAATACCCCGTTCTTCTAAGTAATTACTTACATAGCCATAGGCGGTTTTATCTGCCAAGGCAGAAATAGTTCCGGCCCTAAATACATGATTTTTTCCGAAAAGCTCTTCCACATAAGCATGGGCTACAGGCTGGTATACACCGGAGAAATTCAAGTCAATATCCGGCACTTTATCTCCTTTAAAACCTAAGAATACCTCAAAGGGAATATCAAAGCCATCTTTCATAAAAGGTTTACCGCAACTTGGACAAAGTTTGTCAGGCAAGTCGGGGCCTACTTTATATTTTTCCTTCTCCACATCAAAATCGCCAATGTGGCAATGAGAACAACGATAGTGAGGGGGAAGGGGGTTTACCTCAGTAATACCGCACATGGTAGCAACAAAGGAAGAACCTACAGAGCCCCTTGAACCTACAACATAGCCATCATCTAAAGATTTTTTAACCAACATATGGGCAATCATATAAAGGGTGGCAAAGCCGTAACCGATAATAGAGGACAGTTCTTTTTCAAGGCGCTTTACCACAATATCAGGTAGGTTTTCTCCATATAAGTTTTTGGCAGTACCCCAAGACATGTTCTCAATGTTTTCTTTTGCATCTTCCCAATAAGGCTGAAAGGTATCTTCTCCCTTTGGGTGTTTAGGGAAAAGAGTTAAATCTTCAACTTTATCTGCTATTTTACCTGGATTTTTAATCACCACTTCATGGGCTTTTTCCTTACCTAAATAGGAAAACTCCTCCAGCATTTCATCAGTGGTTTTAAAGTACAGGGGGGGCTGCTCATCGCTATCGGAATAACCTTGCCCTGCTTGAAGAATAGAGCGACAAATGGCATCTTTAGGGTCTAAAAAGTGAACATCTCCTGTAGCTACTACCGGAATACCCAATTTTTCTCCCAAGGCCACAATGGTTTTATTAAAACTGCGTAATTCTTCCATATCTTTAGCTAAACCGTTACGAAGAAGAAAGGCGTTATTGCCTGTAGGCTGTATTTCCAAATAATCATAAAAACGGGCAATTTTTTTAAGTTCGCTTTCAGGGCGCCCTTTTAAAACAGCTTGAAATAATTCTCCTGCTTCGCAAGCGGAACCTACAATTAATCCTTCCCGATATTTTTGTAAAATGGCCTTTGGCATATGAGGTCGCTTTTGAAAATATTCTAGATGGCTAATGGAAACCAAATGGTTTAAATTTTCCATTCCCTTAGGGGTAGCAGCCAGTAAAATAACATGGTTTCGCTCTCCAATAGCCCCTCCTTGTACCAGTTGATCAATATGCTCAAGTTGGGTAGCTCCTTGTTCTTTTAATACATTAAGCATTTTGTCTAAACATTGGGCAGTGGCAGTGGCATCATTTACAGCACGGTGGGCATCTTTTAAGCTAACACCTAAGTGTTTACATAAGGCTTTAAGCCTGTGACTGCGTAATTGGGGGTACAGTTTTCTTGAAAAAGTTAAGGTGTCTATTTGCGGTACATCCAAAATACGGTTTTGCCGTTTCAATTCACTTTCAAGCATCGCTACATCAAAAGAGGCATTATGAGCTACAATAGGACAGTTTCCAATAAAATCTAAAAGTTTAGGGAAGGCCTCTTCAATCAGAGGTTGATCACGCAGCATCATATCGGTAATGCCGGTAATTTTTGTAATAATCGGTTCTAAGGAAACCTTTGGATTTACCAAAGTACCATAGGAGTCAATAATGGTATGCTGATATAATTTTACAGCACCAATTTCAATAATACAGTCGGTTTTAGTGTTAAGGCCTGTGGTTTCAAAGTCCAATACTACTACAGGCTCCTCTAAAGGATAGTCCTTCAGGTTGTTTACAATGGGGTTTTCTTCTGTTAAATATCCTTCCACACCGGGCAAAAGTTTAATGTTGTGCTTTTTAGCAGCAGAAAAGGCAGCAGGGAAAGCCTGTAAAACCCCATGGTCTGTAATAGCAACAGCAGGATGCCCCCACTTAGCGGCACGGGCGATTAGTTCTCCGGGAGGAGCCAAGGCATCCATGGTGCTCATATGGGTATGCATATGAAGCTCAATCCGTTTCTCTTTAGCAGTGTCTAAGCGCTCTTGTTTAGGCATTTCCACCATATCACGTACAGAAATGGTAATTTCCTTTGCAAAAGTATCAAAGGCACACTCCCCCCGTACCTTAACAAACTCTCCTTTTTCAATGCGGTTAGCAATTTGATCTACAGACGCTTTTTCTTGAGGGGTAATGGGAGATTCATCTATGTCCTCAGCCTTTTTTCCAAAGGGACGTTTTCGGTAGCGCAAAAACATTTTACAACCGATAGTGGAGGTATAATCGGTTACGGCAAAGGTAATCAGCAGCAGTTCTCCGCCTTTAAGTTCTTTTTTTTCAACGGAAATAATTTCACCCTCTACAGTCACAAGGCCTGCATCAGTGGTTAGTTCGTTAATGGGAATACTGGCATCAGCAATACCCCTACCACAAATATTGGCGCTTTTTTTGATGGAAGATTTTTTAGAAGGAACACTTGAAGAAGGGGATTGAGAATGGGATATAGCAGAAAAAAGAACCTGCTGCTCTTTTAGTAGTGCCTCTTCTCGCTCTTTAATCAATGCTTCAATTCGTGCCTCTTGATTACCTTTAACCCGCAGCTCTACTGATAATTCTAAACGGAAAATATCCCAAATTGCCTTAGAAAGCTTAGAAGAAATGTTATTAGTTTTCATATAGTTCATGGAAAAATCATCAGGGAAGGTTAAAATAACTTGTCCGCCGGTAGCTTCCCAGTCAATGGCATCTAGCCACGCTTTGGCACTTGGGTAAGTACGAATTAAAAAATCTATCAAAACCTGTTTATATCCGTGAATATTCGCTAAAAAATCTTTTCCTAAAGAAGGGCTGGCAACCCGCAAAGAAATGGGTAAACCGGGGTATTGTTTTTTTAAAGACTGAAGCAAGTGTAAATAATCTTTTTCCCCCACAAGTTGAGTAGATAAAAAAGAAAAATAAACACGGTTTTGATTTTTGTGATAGACAATTTTTTCTACAGAAAGTTTTCCTTCCAAATGGGGAAGGTCTTTACATAAAAGAGCTAAAATATCTTGTTGATTACTGGGCATTTACGTTGTTCATCCGTTCCTTTACAATGTTTTTTACAGTGTTAATTAAAATTTCAGCCAGGTCCCCTTCAACTTTTTTAGGAGGTTTTCCTTTTAGAAATAAGGCCCCTATACCATTCCCGCCACCAGCAATGCCTACGTCGGCTTCTTTTGCTTCTCCCGGTCCATTAACTACACAACCCATTACCGCCACTGTTAAGGGAAGGGTAATATGAGCCAGTTCTTTTTCCACTCTTTTGGCAAGGGTTTCAACATCAATGGCCTTACGTCCGCAAGTAGGGCAGGAAATGATATTGATTCCTTTTTGCCGCAGGCCTATAGCATAAAGAATATCCAAAGCCGCTTGGGCTTCGGGAATAGGGGAACCGGTTAAAGATACCCGCATGGTATCTCCAATGCCTTTTAGTAAAAGACTACCTAAACCGATAGCGCTTTTGATATTTCCCTGCCCCGGAAGGCCGGCTTCTGTTACCCCTATATGAAGGGGATAATCGCAAACTTGGCTTGCAAGTTCATAGGCTGCTACGGTCATGGGAACGTTGCTGGACTTCATAGAAAGAACAATTTGATCAAAATGATGACGTTCAAGAATTTTCACATGGGTTAGAGCACTGTCAACAAGGCCCTTGGCAGTAGGCCTGCCGTCTCTAAGTAAAATTTCTTTTTCTAAAGAACCGCTGTTTACCCCTATGCGAATGGGAACCTGATGGACTTTGGCACAAGCTACTACTTGAGAAATTTTTTCTTCACTGCCAATGTTGCCAGGGTTAATACGCAATTTATGAATACCGTTTTCCATAGCTGAAATAGCCAAACGGTAGTCAAAATGAATATCTGCCACTAAAGGTACCGGGCTTTGGTCTACCAAAGAACGTACAGCCTTAGCCCCCTCTTGATCATATACGGAAACTCGAACTAAATCACATCCTGCATTAGCCAAGGCTTTTATTTGGGCCAATGTTGCAGGTATATCCTTTGTATCGGTGTTGGTCATAGATTGTATAGAGATAGGGGCACCGCCGCCAATAAGCAGGGTAGCGCCAACTTTAACTTGCTTTGTCATAAAAACTCCTTTTTAGCGGATAAAAATACGTACAATGTCTTTATAAGTAAAGAAAATGGCGACTCCAATTAACAGAAAAAATCCGGCCAAGTTAATAATCGCTTCTGCATTGCGGTTCATTTTTACATGAAACCAACTTAAAACTTTTTCTACCAATAAAAACAACAATCGGCTGCCATCCAGCCCCGGAATAGGTAAAAGGTTAAATAGGCCCAAGTTAATAGAAATAACAATAAGCAGGTTTATAAAACCGTCAAAGCCTGTTTCTCTGGTTTGTTTTGAAATAATATCAATGGTACCGATAGGACCTGTCATTTGGTCAATACCTTCTCCTGTTTTTACCATGTTGCCAAGGGAAGTAATAATTAATTTACCGGCATAAAGGCAATTGTCCCAACTGGTTTGAAGGGATTGAGTAAAAGATAAAGGAACTTTTTCGCCGGGTAAAACCTTTTGACTAATGGTAATGCCAAGGAGATAGGTTTTAGCGGCTTCATCATAGGTAGGCATAATAGAAAGGGTTTGGCTTTGTTGGTTACGTGAAACTTCAATAATAGCAGGCTCAGATAAATCGCGATTTTGGCCAATTAAAGATTGTAAAAGGCTGGGATTCATATCCGGCGCTACAGGAAGGTGGTTAACAGATAGAATTTGATCTCCCGGCTGTAACCCTGCTTCTTGGGCAGGAGAATTATTATTAACCCCCGTAATAATAATACCGTCATAAACAGGGGTGGCAGCACCGCCAATAAAGAAAAAAGCGAAGGCTACAATAAAAGCCAGTACAAAGTTCATAATAGGGCCCATTAAAATAACAATAAACCTGCGCCAAACAGGAAAAAGGTTGATATTCCATTCAGGATGCTGAAGTTTTGCTCCCTCATTGGGATCGTCTTCTCCATAAAAGGCACAATAGCCACCTAGAGGAATGGCGCGAAGGGAAAAGACCGTTTCATATTTTTTGCTTTTCCAACCAAAGAATTTTGGGCCGAAACCAATGGCAAATTCTTGCACAGGAATTTTGGTAATACGAGCAGCAACAAAGTGGCCAAGTTCATGTATGGTAATTAAGATGCCAAGAAGCAATATGGCAACTAAAATAAAAAACAATGTAGTCATAGGTAGCAAGTTCCTTTCAGTTTAGATGGATTATAAGGCAGCTAAAAGTTCTTTTGTAATCTTACGGGTAAGCAAATCTGTATCAATTACCTGTTGATAAGTATGAAGGGTGGTAGGGTTAATTTTTTCAAGGGCAGCCGAGACCAGTTGAGGTATTTGCCCAAAGGAAATTTTTTCTTTTAAAAAGGCTTCTACTGCAACTTCGTTGGCGCTATTCATTACACAGCAGGCACCATTTCCCGCTTTTAAGCAATCACGTACAATTTGAAGAGCAGGAAAGCGCTTTGGATCTTGCGGCTCAAAGGTAAGATTTGCTAAATCTTTTAAGGTTAAGGGGCGGTCTCCTGTTGGCAAACGCTTAGGATAACTTAAAGCATACAAAATAGGCAAGTGCATACTGGGAATACCCATTTGCCCGATGATGGCTCCATCCTTAAAGCCTACAGCAGAATGAAGAATGCTTTGGGGATGAATCCATACTTCAATCTTTTCTTCTGGCACATTAAAAAGCCATTTAGCTTCAATAATTTCAAGGGCTTTATTGAACATGGAAGCAGAGTCTACAGTAAGTTTTTGGCCCATAGACCAATTAGGGTGTTTTAAAGCCTGTGCTTTGGTGGCTTTAAAAATATCTTCTTGTGGCCATGTGCGAAAAGGACCACCAGAGGCAGTTAAGTAAATTTTATCAATGGGGTTTTCTCCCGCCCCTTGAAGACACTGGAAAATGGCACTATGTTCACTATCTACAGGAAATAAAGTTACCTGATGTTTTTTTGCTTCTTCCATTACAAAAGAACCACCGGCTACTAAAGTTTCTTTGTTGGCAAGCAATATATCCAGTCCCTTTTGAATGGCCTTCATTACAGGGGGCAAACCAGCAACACCGCTAACAGAGGCCATAACGTAATGGGCATCTACTGTTTCAACAGCCTCTTCCATTACTTTATGGCCGGTAGAAAATTGACAAAAAGATAAATCTTGAGGAACTGAAAAATTGGAGAACTCTTTGGTAAGACCTGCAAAAACAGGTTTAAATTTACGCACCTGCTCAAAAAGCAGGCTGCTGTTTTGGTGGGCAGTTAATGCTACAACTTCAAATAAGTGAGGATAGGCTTCAACCATGTTTAAGGTTTGGGTTCCGATGGAACCTGTAGAACCTAGAATAATGAGCTTTTTCTTCATGAAAACTCCTTTAGATTACCTGCATCCAGTGGAAACAGAAAATGATAACGGTGGTAAACAAAATACTATCTAATCGATCCATCATCCCTCCGTGACCGGGGAACAAGTGGCTGAAATCTTTAATATGAAGGTGTCTTTTAAGTAAGGAAGCAAACAAATCTCCTAATTGACCGGCCATACCTCCTAACAAGCCAATAAGCAATAATTGAAAAAAGGAAGGAAGAAGAGCAATGTCACCTGGGGAAATTAAGGCGCCCAAACCTCCTGCTAAAAGGGCTCCGGCCATACTGCCAATAAGGCCGCCAATAGAGCCTGAAATGGTTTTGCTGGGGCTAACCAAAGGAGCCAGCTTTTTACCTCCAAAAATATTACCAAAAATAAAAGCAAAGGTATCCCCAAGGGTAGAAACCAAGAAGACCAGCCCTACTAAGGTAAGCTGAAGGATATAAGGGGATACTTGTAAAAAACTGATTAGAAACATTCCCGGTAAAAGAATGGTTAAAGGAGGAAGGCAGGAATAGAGAATATCATTAAAGTCGGGATCTTTTCTAAAAACTACTGTGCCTATAGTGAAAAAGAGGCAAAAGGCCATTAAAGGAATAATGGCTTGTATAGAAAAAAACATAATGAGGGGAAGGGCTATGATACAAGTAAAAAAAGCAGGCCAACGAACCAAGCGATAATGTACTTGATTTGTTAACTGTTTATACTCCTCGTGCATTGCAATACAAAGAGCAATGGTTGTAATAATGGCAAAAAACCATCCACCAATAGCAATAGCAGTAACCAATAAGGCAATTAACAGAGCACCTGTGATAATCCTTTGCATATCAACACCTCAATCATTATTTTCTATTCAGGCCTGGCACCGAAACGGCGATTTCGTTTAGTAAATTGTTTAAGCTCATCAACATAGGCTTCTTGGGTAAAATCGGGCCATAGCACTAAGGGAAAAGACAGTTCAGCATAGGCGCTTTGGTATAATAAAAAGTTGCTAAGGCGTTGTTCTCCACTGGTACGAATGACCAAATCCACAGGAGGAAGATTTTTTGTATATAAATAGGTTTCAAATAAACTGGGGGTAATATCTTCAAGGGAAAGTACGCCCTTTAAAACATCATTGGCAATGGTTTTGGTTGCTGCAACAATTTCCCTTTGACTACCATAGTTTAAAGCAATATTAAGCTTAAGGCCTGTATTGTTTTCTGTTCGCTTTTGGGCCAATAATAAAGCTTCTTTTTGCGGAGAAGGGAAACCGTTAATTTCTCCTAAAATGCGAATAATAACGTTTTTTTCTACCAATTCATCAATTTCTGAAGTGAAAAACCGTAAAAGAAGTTTCATCAAGGCTCCTACTTCTTCTTTAGGACGAGACCAGTTTTCTGTGGAAAAAGCATATAGAGAAAGAGAGGGAATACCAATATCGCTGGTAAACCTTACAATTGTACGTAAGGCTTCTACTCCTTGTTGATGGCCTAGGGCAACTTTCACTGCGCTTTTTTTTGCCCATCGACCATTGCCGTCCATAATAATGGCTACATGGTTAGGTAAGTTTTTTAACTCCTCTTTTGTAAAAACATAATTGGGGATAATAAAGCTACACCTCGCTAAACAAATTCATGCGCAGAGGTTTTCTGCGCATGAAGGTTAAATTATACTTGCTCCATAGGGAAAAAAAGAAACAATAAGGATAGGAGATAAATCCTGCGCATAGCGAACATGAACAACACGAAACTCCCCTTCTTGCATGGATTGCTCTTTTGGTTCTTTAGGGGAAGAAGTATGTTGCAGGGTTGGAACAATATTATGGCTTAACAAATGGCTTTGTGCTTTTGCTAAAGGCCAACCCAATAGGTGAAGAAAATGCTTAGCCATTATACCGACATGATTTCCTTTTCTTTTTCTGCGGCAATAGCATCTACTTCTTTAATGGCTTTATCTGTAATTTTTTGAAGTTCATCTTCTGCTTTACGTTGTTCGTCTTCAGTAATTTCTTTAGCTTTTTCCATTTTCTTCAGTTGTTCCATGGCATCGCGACGAACGGCCCTTACAGCAATTTTCGCTCCTTCACAGGATTTTCCAACTAATTTGGTTAATTCCTTACGACGTTCTTCGTTTAATTCCGGTATAGTTAAACGAATGACCTTTCCATCGTTAGAAGGAGTTAAGCCTAAATCGCTTTGCATAATGGCTTTCTCTACTAAGGGCATAGCAGAAGCGTCCCAAAGGGAAATCATTAACACCCTGGGTTCAGGGGAAGAGATGTTAGCCATTTGATTTAAAGGGGTTTCACTGCCATAGTAATCTACTTTGATTCGATCTAACAACTGAGGATTAGCGCGACCGGCGCGAAGGGAAACCATTTCCTTTTGAAAAACTGCAGCACTTTTTTTCATTTTATCTGCAGAGGTATCTAACAATTCTTGATACATCATTACACCTCCAAGTGTTTTATTTACTGTATAATATTGTACCTTTTTTACCCATATATGGCAAGAGAAAAAAATGCGTTAATAAGTTGGCAAAATAAGAAGGGAAAATGATTTTGATAGAGAATATGTTTTGAAAGGGGATGAAATAATGGCAAAGATATATATTGGCACTTTTACTGATGGTGAAAGTAAAGGGATATATTATGGAACCTTTGAAAAAGGAAAAATAACCATAAAAGGAAACCACTATGTAGAGAACCCTTCTTACTTAACCCGTAAAGAAAATAATTTATATGCCGTATCTGAAACCTTAGATGGAGAAGTGGTTTCTTTTCATATTCAAAAAAATGGAAGCCTTATACAAACTGCTCATAAAAAAGTTTTTGGGGATAGCCCTTGTTATGTATCAGCAGGAGATAATCATCTGTATACTGCCAATTATTCTTCCGGATCTATTAGCGAATTTATTATAGAAGAAGACGGAAGAATTGATCATCCACCTAAAATTATTGTTCACTATGGTCATAGTTCCAATACAAAAAGGCAAAGTGAACCTCACGTTCATCAAACGCTTTTAACCCCTGATAGAAAAATGTTGGCTGTTTGCGACTTGGGAATAGATGCCGTATGTTTTTACCCAACGGGAGCAAGGGGTATACAGGAAGAGCCTAAACGCTTTAAAACTCCTCAAGGCATGGGACCTAGGCATCTTGCTTTTGGTAAAGAGGATAATTGGTATGTCATTACGGAGCTGTCGGCAGAAGTATTATTTATTAAAGGTTACGAAAAAAAGGGGGAAATGATACAAAGAGTATCTTTGGCAGAAGACAGCCGCATAGAAAGTTACGCAGGAGCCATTGCTCTTTCTCCTGATGGTGACAGCCTTTTATGTACCCTTAGAGGAGAAGATACTTTAATTCTATTTTCTATAGATAAAGAAGGGAAGTTAGGAAACAAAAAAGTATATCCTGCCCATGGGAAATGGCCTAGGGATGGAGTATTTAGTCCTGATGGGAAGTATGTGCTTGCTGCCCTTCAACATACGGGAAAAATATGTGTGTTTGAAAGGGAAAAAGAAAAACTGCACCTGGTACAAGAAATAAATGTACCGGGAGCAGCTTGCATTTGTTTTTAAAAATCAAAGTTTTAAGGATGAAGATAGGAGCCCCTGTCATCTCCATTTAAAACAGCCAAAATATTTTCTGGGCTTAGTTCAAATACGCGGATCATGGGAAAGTTATTATCTTGTGCCATAGCAAAGGCAGCTGCATCCATAATACGCAGGCCCTTTTCTTGGGCATTGGTATAAGTTAAGTCTTTAATAAAAACTGCATCAGAATGTAGATTAGGGTCTTTATCATAAACCCCATCTACATTTTTCGCCATTAAAACAACATCGGCACTTAGCTCAATGGCTCTAAGCATAACGGCGCTGTCTGTAGAAAAAAGAGGATTTCCTGTCCCGCAGGCAAAAAGCACAATATGGCCCTTTGTTAAATGTTTATGGGCGCATTGGGGATTATAAGGTTCCATAAAACGTAAAATATCCACTGCCGATTGAACAACAGCCTTAGCCCCTTGGCCTTCAAGGGCATCTCGCATATAAATACAGTTCATGGCAGTGCCAAGCATGCCCATTTGGTCTGCGTTGGTTACCTCCATGTTTTGAAAAGCTCCTTGACGTCCACGCCATAAGTTTCCGGCACCAATGACTACGCCAAGTTCCACTCCCTG